>QQUK01000344.1 GCA_008501655.1 Calditrichota bacterium | reverse complement strand
AGATGCAGGTTGTCCAGAATTCATTTACCGATTTTATAATCCGTATTACCGATGACCCGGCACCAAATCAGGATACCTATGATTATATCACAGCTGAAATGAAAAAACTTGTCGCCGGTGATGTTACTATCGATTTTGAAATTGTAAAACAGATTGAAAAAGAAAAATCAGGCAAAGTCCGTTTTATCAAACGGCAGTTCGAATTAGAAAGCGAAGGATAGAGATTGAAACTGTTAGTCATAGATGAAGAATTCCCCTACCCGCTAAACACCGGCAAGCGCCTCCGTACATTTAATCTAACGTACCAACTGACCAAACACGCCGATGTATCCTACCTTGCTTATGGGGATGAAAACTCCGAAGCTTTTAAACATTTCAAAGCAAACAATATCACTCCATACGCGGTACAACCGGTCGACTTGCGCCAATCAGGACTCAAATTTTATTTTAAACTGTTCGCCAATCTCTTTTCAAAGTATCCATATATCGTGACATCACATTATTCCCAACAGTTTGCTGATAAACTCAACCGGTTAGTTGAAGAAGAAAAATTCGATGTTGTCATAGTTGAATGGACACCGTATGCAAAATATATAGAGCAGCTCACATCATGTAAAAAGATTATCGTTGCCCACAATATTGAATCAGATATCTGGAAACGGTATTCAGAAAACGAAACCAACCCGGCAAAACGGTTTTACATCAAACATCAATACAGTAAATTGATTCAGTTTGAGAAAGAATGTTTTAACTGGGTCGAAGGCGCCACTGCTGTTTCTGCAATCGATGCTTCTTTTATAGAAAAACTGAATTTAAAATACAAACCGGCGGTCATTGAAAACGGTGTTGATTTAGAATTTTTCCATCCGATGGAAAAACAGATCAAACCAAACCGTTTGGTTTTTACCGGCTCAATGGATTGGCGTCCGAATCAGGATGCTGCTGAATTTTTTGTAAAACAGATATTCCCTCTGCTGAGAAAAGAAATCCCCGATATAGAGGCATACTTTGTCGGTCGTAAACCTCCCCAGCATATTATCGACCTCGGTAAAACCGAAGGGATAGTCATCACCGGCATGGTCGATGATGTCCGCGATTATATTGCCGAAGCATCGGTTTATATCGTTCCCCTCCGTATCGGCGGTGGTTCCCGCTTAAAAATCCTTGAAGCGATGGGGATGAAAAAACCGATTGTCTCAACATCAATCGGCGCCGAAGGACTTGAAGTCACCGACAAAAAAGATATTCTCATCGGTGACACACCGGAAGAATTCTGCAGACTTGTATTGAACGCTCTTGCCGATCGGCAGCTTGCCGATTCAATCGCACAGCAGGGCTACGAACTTGTCCACGCCAAATACAAATGGTCATCAATTGCTGAAAAACTTATACATTATTTAAAGAGTTTATAAATGTCCGGTACAAAAAATATCAAAGTTCTCCACCTCCGCTCTTCTAATTTTTATGGTGGTCCTGAACGGCAGATTCATTTTCATGCCAGGCTTGCAGGAAAAGAATCCGTCGATGTTGCCGTATCATCATTTTCAGAAAACAACAGTAAACCGGATTTTTTGAAGACAATTGAAGCTGATGGAACAGAAATAAAACTGTTCGAGGTAGCCAATGCCTATGACCAGAACGCTGTGAACATCATTAAAGACTATCTTGAGACCGAAAAAATTGATATCCTCTGTACTCACGAATATCGATCACACTACTATGGATTCAACGCCTGTAAACAGATAAAAACTAAATGGGTTGCCTTCTCACGTGGGATGACAGCTGAGAATCTGAAAGTCAAGCTGTTCACTTACATGGAACGCTACTTTATAAAAAAAGCAAATGCTATCGTTGCTGTTTCAAAATCACAAAAAGAAAAACTGGTAAACCAGTCCGTAAATCCACAAATCATAACAACTGTTCATAATGCGATAGATCTTTCATTTGTAAACTCGATATTGGAAAAATCTCTGAAACGAAAATTTTCATTCCCTGAAGATTCTTTTGTAATTGTCAGCGGCGGAAGATTCTCCAAAGAGAAAGGACAGATGTATTTAGTCCAGGCTGCCGAACTCGCTTTAGAAGCAAACCGTTCGCTTCGGTTTGTCCTGTATGGAGAAGGACCCGACTGGGAAGCAGTCAAAAGTTATATCAATAAAAAGAAACTCTCAGAATATATTATCTGTCCCGGGTTTGAATCCGAACTGCTTGCATACTTAAAATCAGCTGATTTGCTCGTTAATCCCTCCCTTTCCGAAGGCCTTCCCAATATCGTCCTTGAAGCACTCGCATCCAAAGTTCCGGTTATTGTCACAAACGTCGGTGGTCACCCGGAGATAGTAACCGATGATTTTAACGGCTTTCTTGTCGAACCAAAATATATCAGTCAAATGAGCGAACGAATTTTAGAAATTGCCGATAACAAAGAAAAACAGGACTTTTTCAAAATCGAAGGGGAAAAAGTTTTACTTGATAAATTCTCATTTGAAGCACAAAATAGAAAGTTAATCAATCTCTATAAATCAATGGTAACTGTATAATGAGTCAACCAAAGAAAATAGCTTATATCATAGATACTATCGGTGCCCCCACCGGCGGGACCGAAAAACAACTATTGTATCTGTTAAACGGTCTTGACCGGAATATCATCGAACCCCATCTTTTC
>QQUK01000369.1 GCA_008501655.1 Calditrichota bacterium | reverse complement strand
TTTGTTGCTTTATCTCTTTCCTTTTTATACAAATACCATATGCTTTTGAATGAAAAAGTACAACTGACTATGAAAGTACTTTTTTTATTTAACTTATTTACATTTATCTTCATGTCGTGCAGTACTTCAAGAGTTTATCATCCACCCTTTGATATGTATATTACTTCTTCGTATAACGAAAACTATAATCCTGATAAAGCTCAGTCAGTTTATGTTCAAAAGCCTGAATCTAATAACATTATTGAAATAAAAGTTTTTGATCTGTTAGAGAATGAACTGATTCAAAATGGATTTAAAGTAGTAGACAGTATGAACCATGCTGATTTCCTTTTAACTTATAAGTATGATTTAAATATAAACTATGTGGATTCATCAAATTCTGTAAAACAAAATTCTTATTATGGAACATTCACAGAAAAGTACGAAGACCAGATGAATCGATTTGGATTTCTTGTAATAATCTTATTGGATAAAAAATCAAATGATGCTGATAAATATCAAACTGTTTGGGAATCATTTTTATATACTGAACCAGAGTATTTCGAAAGGTTTACATCAGTAACAATTAAGGAATTATTACAAGGATATGGAAGAAGCTTTCTTAGACCTGGTTTTTTCCCAAAAAAGTGACTTCATTCATTTTTGTTGCTTTTTAACCTCTCTTGTGTATACATAGCCTATGCCACCTGATGTAAAACTACAATGGATTGAGCTTTCTGAAAAAGCCCTCCAGAAAAATATCACATCCCTGAAAAAACTTGCCGGAGATAAGCTCCTTTCGGTCTGTGTCAAAGCTAACGCTTACGGTCATGGTATCAAAGAAATCGTGACTATGCTCCTTAAAACCAACTCGGTTGAATATCTGACCGTTCATTCGATGCGGGAGGCAATAAAATGCCGTCGGGCTGGGTGGCGCAAAAAAATCATGCTGTTAGGACCGGTCGAATTATCCGATGTTGATGCTGTCCTTGAATTTGATGTCGAACCGGTTATCTTTAATGTTGAATTTCTGAAACAGATTGGGAAACGGGCTGACCGGTTTAACCGCAAAGTCAATACCCATATCAAATTAGAGACCGGAACCAATCGTCAGGGAATAATCGATAAAGATATCCCGGCCTTTGCTGAAGTCTATAAAAAATTCAAATCTCTTGAAAAACCGTTTGGTGCATCAATGCATTTTGCCAATATCGAAGATACCACCAATCATGAATATGCTGAATATCAGTTAAAAGAATTTAACCGGCTCTGTGATATACTTGCCGAACATAAAATAAAACCGGATTTTCGTCATACTGCCTCCTCAGCTGCGACAATTCTCTTTTCCAAAACCCATTTTGATATGGTCCGTCCCGGAATTGCAGTCTACGGTTACTGGCCGTCCAAAGAGACATACCTTTCCCATAGATTGATGGGTGGTGAGAATAATCTTTTTGACCCGGTCTTAAGCTGGAAAACAAGAGTGACTCAGATAAAAAAACTGGAGACCGACCAGTTCATCGGTTATGGCTGTACATACCGGACAACTGCAAAATCCAAGATTGTTATTCTTCCGGTCGGGTATTATGACGGCTATGGCCGGGCGATGTCGAACCTTGCCTATGTCCTTATTAATGGCAAACGGTCGCCTCTGCGGGGACGGATCTGTATGAACCTGATGATGGCTGATATTACCGATATTCCAAAAGTGAAACTTGAGTCCGAAGTGACATTAGTAGGTGCAAACGGTTCGGAAAGTCTCTCAGCCGACAATCTTGCTGATTGGTCAAATACAATAAATTATGAAATTCTGTCACGCCTCTCGCCGGAAATCTACCGGGTGATTGTACCCTAAATCACGAATAGAGTATAGACGACAAGATCAATCAGGTATTTTAGCTCTCATAAGTCGCTGTAAGACAACATTGTTAAAGTTTCTGTTTTATTCGACCGATATTTCCCTTGACATTAATCATGGAAAAAGATATTATTTCTTGTGAAGCAATTCACATGTAATTGGAATAATTTATTGTATCCGATCGTTAAGGAGTTCTGCAGTTATGACTACTGATACCAATTTGAAAAAGAGAATATCAGAATCAACGATACACCGGCTTTCTATGTATTTCCGAACTTTATCACTTTTGGAAAAAGAAGGCTTTGATACAGTCTCTTCGAAAGAACTCGCAAAAAGGGAAAAACTGACTCCGGCACAGGTAAGAAAAGATCTTTCGTTTTTTGGTTCTTTCGGAACCCGCGGTCTTGGTTACGATGTCGGCGAACTCAAAGGGAAAATAGCAGAAATCCTTGGTATTAACAGAGTCTGGCGAATCGCTGTAGTCGGTATCGGTAACATCGGTTCAGCTCTGGTAAGCTATAAAGAATTCACCAGACAGGGATTTCATATTGTAAAACTGTTCGATAATGACCAGCGAAAGATCGGTTCCAATCATAAAGGAATTACCGTCTCGGATATCCAGAATCTGGAAAAAGAAATCCGTGATGCTAATATAGAAATGGTTATTTTGACTGTACCGGCTACGGTTGCGCAATATATGGTCGATGATGTTGTCAGAGCCGGTGTAAAAGCTATTCTGAATTTTGCCCCAATAAATCTGAAAGTCCCCCCGGATGTGTACCTGAGAAATGAAAATATGTCTATGGAGCTGGAATATCTCTCATTTGCAATAATGAACAATCATACTCCGAAAAACGTTAGATAAGAATAGAGATTCTTCTTACTCAAGGAAGAGTCGAAGTAACCTCTTTTTTAAGTGTCTTCTTAAGATAAACGGTCTGTGGCGACAGACCGTTTTTTTATTTTAAAAAAAGTATTGACAAAATAAGTCCATAATATATATTTAACCGTATGGTTAAATATGATACTCAACAGATTGATAGGACATTTTATGCCCTCTCAGATACAACCCGCAGAGAGATACTGTTTCGTCTTACCAAACAAGACGATCTGACTATCATGGAAATAGCAAAGCCGTATGAAATGTCACTTCCGGCTGTTTCCAAGCATATCAAAATTTTAGAGGAATGCGGTATGGTAAACCGGAAGGTTGACGGCCGTGTTCATATAATCTCATTAAATACGAAACCGATGCGGGACGCATACAATTGGCTTGAATATTACAGCCGATTCTGGGAAACAAAACTTGGCAGTTTAAAACAATATTTAGAAAATAAAGAAAGAGACTCAGATGAATGAACATTTGAAACAAGAAGAGTATACGCTAAAAATTAAAACTGAATTTAAAGCTCCGCTTGAAAGTTTATTCCAAGCTTTCACCACCAAAGAGTATATGGCAAAATGGTGGTCGGTCAATGATGGCTTGCCCTGCAGTTTTATTGAAATGGATTTCAAAATAGATGGAGCTTACCGGTTTGGAATGAAAGATTTAGAAAAGAATATGGAATATATCGTAGCCGGGAGATATGTTGAAATAATCCCAAACTCTAAAATTTCATTCACCTGGTGCTGGGAACATGAATCAAAAGAGAAAGAAACTCTTGTAACATTTGACTTTACTCCGACTAAATCCGGTTCGGAGCTTTTACTCACCCACACTAAATTTAAAATCGAAGCTGATAAAGATCACCATACTCAGGGCTGGTCTGGTATCATGGAAACGTTATCAAAATTTTTTGAACCTATAGCATAACAAAGGAGAATCTATGCCTATCTTATCATCACCCGAAATCGAAAAACTGGAAGAGGAGCTTTTACAGAAGAAAAAACAGCTCGCTTCACTCAAACATAACCTCGACCCGGTCAAAGTTGAAGACTATCTTTTTAAAAATGCAGACAATAATGAAGTAAAACTCTCAGAACTGTTCGGTGAACAGAGATATCTCATCACCATACATAACATGGGGCAGGGATGTAAATTCTGCACTATGTGGGCAAATGGGTTTGAAGGAATTTACCGGCATTTTGCCGATAAAGCCGGATTTGTATTAGTAAACCATGATTCTCTGGAAAAACAAAAAGCATTTGCTGAAAAACAGGGCTGGACCTTCCCGATGTATAATGCCTCTGATAGCAGCTTTACAAAAGATTTAGGTTTTAAAGATGATAAATCACTCTGGCCGGGAGTATCAACATTCCGTAAAAATGATGACGGTTCCATTGAATTAGTAGCTCAATCAATGTTCGGCCCCGGAGATGATTTCTGCTCGGTCTGGCATTTTTATGATTTATTGCCCGAAAAGTTTGACTATTAATTTCTGAGACAAACCTGCTCTTTTTTAGTATAATAGGACAAACGAATGAGCTTTTTTGTCGATAGGAATAATATGTTAAAAAAATATCTGATAACCGCCATAATCATACTGATAGTATCTTCAATATCTGCATATGCCCAAAGTGATTATGATTCATTGCAAATACTCTCTCAAAAAGCAGGAAAATCTCTTGTTGATAAAAAGTATGACAAAGCATTAGAACTCTATAATCTCATTTTAGAAAAAGATCCGGAATATTATGATGCTATAAAAAATCTCGGAATCATTTACTCCGCAAAAGGTCAGCCGGTTAAAGCTAAAGAGTATTTTCTGCAAGCGGTAAAAATGAATGCTGTTGATTTTTATGTGCTCAATAATTTAGGTGTCATTTATTCCAACGAAGGTGATAGTAAAACCTCCGTGGAATATTATGAAAAAGCTCTTGAAGTCAATCCGCAAAACGGACTCTGCCTGAATAACTGCGCCCAGGAACTTATCAAATTAAGACAGAATGCAAAAGCTATCGCCTATCTGCATAAATCCGACTCCCTCGAACCGGATCACGCCGTAACTTTGTTTAATCTCGGCAACGCCTATGCATCATCAGGTAATTTTCCTAAAGCAGAGGAGTATTATGAAAAGTGTATTGCAACCGGTCAGATAACTTCGGAACTGTATTACTTCCTTGCTACCACCAAGAAAAATCTCAACAAATTTGATGAGGCTGAGGATGCTTACAAAAAAGCTATTAAACATGATTCGACCAATGTCAATATCCATATGTCTTTAGGACTGCTGTATATGAAAATGCAGAATTACGAAAACGGCTTACAGCAATTTAACCATGTGCTGACCCTGGACCCTTCAAATATAAATGCTCTGATATCCAAGGGTGTCGCGTATTCCGGTATCGGTGATTATAATGCAAGTGATGAAATCCTCCATACTCTTTTTGCCAAAGATTCATCGTATGGATATAAGATGCTTGATATTATCAAAGCCGAATATTATAAAAAGCAGAATAATAAATAATTCCAAACTGTTTCATTATAAAACAATCTATATAAATTAAGGTGTGTAATTCACACGCATATTCTGTAAATCTATCGGATTATCCCCATACCCTCTTCTTTATCCGCAATAAATCCAGTTTCATAATTTAACTATATCTTTTGTCCGGCAACAACTTAGAGAGTCGGCATACTATTTGATATGTCTTATGAGTAGAACATAAATTTCAAAGGAGCTTACTCATGAAACATTTCAAATCGAATTTTCTGATTGCGCTTATTTCTCTGTTTGTCTGTGCACAATTGTTTGCCGGAAGCAGTCAGGAATTAAAACAGGATCAGCAGGATATCAATCAGTCAAAAAAAGTGTTCCGAAACTCGGTAGTGACATTTAACAACTTATCATTGGCTGTTGATTTCTGGCATGATGCCAATCTCAAAGGTGACCGCAAGGCTTCGGATGAACATATGCAGATGATTTGTCAGATTATCGAAGATGATATCAAAGCTACCTATAAAGAAGCATCATATGCCAAACTTGAATCGACATATTCCAAAGAAGAAGCGAAAGCAAAACAGAACTCAAAGTCCTCCAAAAAAGATGACCGTTTTGATTATGTCGATGACAAACAGGACAGCAACAGAATTGACCTGTATGTAAAAAGCAAACAGCATCTTTTTAAAGCGCTAAAACAATCCAATTCATTCGGATTTAAATATAGACTGCTTGCTGATTATCAGCAGCTTCTCCGTCAGGAAATGGAACAGGAAAAGATTGAAATAGCCGAAGACCTCGGTGAGTTTGACGAAGATTCAAGAAAATACAGAAAATAAAAAATCCCCTCCTGTGATCCTAATCAGAAGTGCCGTGTTCGCTCCTTTTGCACGGCACTTTTGTAATTAATTCAATGTAGTTTCTAATTCAAATGTCATTCGAATCTTCAGATTCGAATGTTCATATATAGCTTCCAGAACTCAAAAAGTCAGATGGTCTTTTATCTCTTTTCAGGTGGTAATTTCACACCGCCGGGAAGTTCTACTTTTGCTCCTAACTGCAGAATAAATCCCAACACATCGAGATAGTCTACAGCACGAATTATTTTGTCGTTCTTCGTTTCAATCAGCGTTATACCTTTTAAAGTAAACGGTTTATTGGTCGCGACAGGTACTCTCCCTTTTATAGGTCTGCTTTGTACACCGGTCATGATCCATTCAGCATATGCTGTAGTCTCATTTGAGGAAGAATTTACAATCTCGATTTTGATTTCATCAGCCCAGTTATGTACGTGAGTGATATAACTTGCAGCTTCTGCTTGACCTGTAAAAGTATGATTGTTCGGGATATCATCATAAACGATTTTTTCATCTGTGATACTGTTAAAAATATCCAGGTTTCCTGATTCCCAGACATTCATCAGGGAAACGATTAATGAATCAGATGAATTTGCGTTAACAGTTTTAACTGGAATGAAAAGAAAAAGTGTAATACATAAAAATGATAACTTTTTCATATTATCTCCTTTTTCAAAAAAGTTACCATTTTAAAATTAATTCAACAAGCTAAATTTAATTAACAGCAGCAACCGCCATCCGGTTTTTTGGCATAGACTCTCACTGATGCAACCCGGTTGGCGTATCTATTGACATCCTCTTTGGAAAGCGTCCGGTTACCTTCATCACCACATCCGCAATTGTCATTGGCAAGAGCAGCGATGGTCGAATCATCATAGATAAGTTTTTCGACAACCTCGACATTTTCAAATCCGGCTTCTTTCATCAGTCTGATATACTCATTCTCTTCGACCGCACCGGCGATACATCCGACCCAGGCACCGATATCGGAACGGTATTCATCGGGGAGGTCTATCGTCACAATATCGGAGACCATCACCTGACCGCCCGGTTTTAAAACACGGAATGATTCTTTGAATACTTTTTCTTTATCAGGGGAGAGATTGATAACACAGTTTGAGATTATCCAGTCGACCTCGCAATCTACCACCGGCATCTCTTCCATCTCACCTTTGCGAACCTCAGCATTAACAACACCGGCGGTCACAAGATTTTTCCGGCATACGTTTATCATCTCGTCAGTCATATCCAGTCCGATAGCTTTGCCCGTCAGACCGACTTTTTTGGCGGCAAGAATCAAATCAAGACCGGAACCGGAACCAAGATCCAAAACGACATCCCCTTCTTTGACTTTCATGAACGGTACCGGATTCCCGCATCCGAACGATGTTACCGTTCCCGGCATATTGGCAAGCTGTTCATCGGTGTAGCCGGCCATTTTAGCAAACCGTTCGGCGGCTTCTTTATCAAACTCAACCGGTTGTGGGGCACAGCAGGGAGCTGATGAATCGGTTGCCTCCGCAGGTGTACAGCAGGAGTTATCTAAATTCTCAACTTTGAGCGTGATAGCTTTGGCGTAATGCTCACGGACTTTTTCTTTGATATTATCGGGTGTTTTATTTTCAGACATGTTGCTTCTCCATATATTATAATTTGTCATGCTGAGCTTGTCGAAGCATGCTCCTACATAATTTTGTTTTAACAATAAAGTCTCCTTCGACAGGCTCAGGATGACTTTTTGTGTTGTCAGGCGTCCCGCCTGACAATCAATTTCAGGAGTACAGAGCTCCTGACCTACATTTGTTTTGTCGAAAGTCAAGATTTTCTCATACTACTTGAATTGTGCAAGGCAGACGTCCCCGTCTGCCGGTTAATACATATTCTAATCTATACCTCTAACATCTCAAAGTCCTTTTTTGTTCACACAAACACACCCCCTACCCTACAGGTTTCAGTTTTGTAGGTCGGGTTCCCGGAGAGAAACGAAAGTTTCTCGAAGAACCCGACAGATGTCAAGAGCACAGGGCTCCTGACCTACAGGTTTCAGTTATACAGTCAGGCAACGTCATTCCTGACTTGCTCAGGAATCCAGATCCGGTTAATTCATAAAATTCTATAAAGCACAATTGTGTTGTCATGTGTCCCGCCTGACAATTTTTCGAAAGTCAAGATTTTCGACCTATTCAGCTGGATCCCCGCCTTCGCGGGGAAGGAGAGTGTAAAGAGGGAAGGTAAGTGTAAAGAGGGAAGGTGAGTGTAAAGAGAGAAGGAGAGTGTAAAAGTGGAGAAGAGTAAAGTACCTTTTAATACCCCCAAAAAAAACAGCTTGACCTCCACGCTTCAATTTACGAGCTTATATACCGAAAGTAACATCCGTTGGGGGTGGCGCAGAAAGCTCCGCCTGAGAACATACCCCCTTGACCTGATCCGGATAATACCGGCGTAGGGAAACGGAGATGAGTGAATCATCCCCTTGTGCGACTTTACTGCACACCTCACGATTCAGGACGGAACCAAGACGAAACATTGGACTGGTTTTCATTTGAGCATCCCTCGACCCCGCCGCGGCGGGCAGGATGACGATTGTAGCCATCTCCAATAATGAAGCGAGGTACGTCATGAGATACCATCTAACAAGCTTGAGCTACCAAAACAGGTATGCTCAACAGACAACAAATTTTGCAGACGGGGACGTCTGCAATGCACATACTGGAAAAAATTATGCAGTCTGCCTCTTTTTCCTTTTTGCTTTTTTTATAGCTGTATCAGCAAATGCATCAGTAACCGGTATTGTGGTCGACAAAGAAAAAAATCCGATTATCGGTGCGACCGTTGCAACCGATATCCCTTCAATCGGCACTTTAACCGATAATAACGGAACGTTTGAACTTAAAAAAACAGATTCCGTTTCCGAAATCACCATCTCCTCAGTCGGGTACAAATCCCGAAAGTTTACAAAATCTGAGATTCCGTTTGAAATCATTCTTGAATCAGCTTACTACAAAGCTGGCGATATTTTAGTATCATCAAGCCGTGCCAAAGTCGGTGAATCTCCGGTCGCTTTTGATAATTTTTCAGCCGAAGAGATCGAACGGGATTATGATGTCGGTGAGTTTACCCTTCTGTTAAAAAACACCCCTAACCTGCATACATTCGTTGATGCCGGTTCTTCACTCGGGTTTGGCTCGGTTCGGATTCGGGGGTTTGATGATAAACGAGTCGTGACTTATATCAACGGTGTACCTCTCAATGACCCGGAAGACCAGTTGACGTATTTTGTCGACCTTCCTGATTTTGCTGCCAACATTACAGATATTCAGGTACAACGCGGTGTTGGGAATTCTCTCTACGGTGATGCTTCTTTCGGTGGAACTATCAATGTTGTCACCGATGCCTTTGCAGCTTCAAGGCAGACAACCGTTTCATTCGGGTATGGGGAATATCTTGCTTCGGGTAAATCAATCGGTTCTTTTTATAAACAGAATTTTGAATTTTCATCCGGAACCGTTAATAATAAATGGATTTATGGTGGACGTTTCTCCAAACAGAAATCGGATGGTTATCGAGATAACAGCTGGTATCGGGGCTGGTCATATTATTTCACTGTCGGACGGCTTGACCCGAATTCGGTGACAGAGATTCATATTTACGGCGGTCCGATAAAGTATCACGCCGCCTGGTATGGACATACCCGTGAGGAGCTTGCTCAGAACCGTCGAATCAATGTTGGGATTCTCGGATATGATGAGCTCTCTTATTCAAACGCAACCGATAATTTTAACCAACCGCATTATCATCTGCATAATCATTATACCGTTAATGACAGAGTCTCAATCCATAACACTCTCTATTACATCCGGGGGAAAGGCTTTTACGAGCAGTATCGACCGTTTTCAGATTACAGTGAATACAATATAGATAGTAATTTAACTTCAGCATCTTCAGGTGACCTTGTCCGTCAGTTGTGGGTGGAGAAAAACCAGTACGGTTGGAATCCATCGGTTGAGATTGAACATGACAAAGGGAAACATACCCTCGGTGGGTCGTTTTATTATTTTAAAGCAAAACATTTCGGCAAAGTCGTCTGGGCTCAGAACCTGACCGGACAGCTTGAACCGCAGCATGTCTATCATACATACTATGGTACCAAATATGTCGGCTCGGTCTATGCTCAGGAAAACTATAAGCTAACTGAAAAACTTGCAACCCAATCAACCGCTCAGCTTCGCTTTCAAAAATATAAATTTGACCGGGACAATATCGGAGTTTTTACCGGACTAAACTACGATGTTGATTACCTGTTTTTCTCACCGAGAATCGGTTTCAACTATGATGTGAATGAGCATATCGACTTGTATACAAACTTTGCTGTTGCATCTCGCACTCCGACCGATAAAGCAATTTTCGATGGTGATACTCCCGACCCGGGTGAACTTCCGAAACTTGAGATAACCGATTCATCTCTGGTAAACGGAATTACCCAATATCAGTTTGGTGACCCGACCGTTAAATCAGAACGGGTGACCGATATTGAATTCGGCTTTACCTATCGGGACACAAAGTCGGCAATTGATTTTAATCTCTACTGGATGAATTACAAAAACATGATTGTCGCCGAAGGCGGTGTCTCGGATGGTATCTACTTTTCA
>QQUK01000246.1 GCA_008501655.1 Calditrichota bacterium | reverse complement strand
AAATTTGCAAAGCTCTAATACCAGCTCTTTGTCAAATTGTTCAACCGAGACACATGATTTACCGGTCAACTTCTGTAATATCTTGGTTTCAATCGTTTCCTTGGTTAACAGCTCCTCAGGGTTTGGGTACAGTCCCGGTGAGTCGATCGGGTTTTCAGATGCTACTATTTTGTCTGTGTCATGAAGATTCTTTTCTACCATACTTTGCCTTCTTTGTAGTCTTTAATCAACATCACTATCAGTAAAATTGAACTGATGCCTACAAACAAAAGTGCAAGTGATATTAATATCGTTATAAATAATTCAGAAAATAACATACCTTATTCTCCGATCTCAGTTTCGTTAAGTTGTTTAAAGTTAAATGTCTCTTTAGAAAATGCGGTAAACAGAATTGTAATAAGCATTGATACCGCAGCTCCAATAAGTGATGCTGTATACCAACCCAATTGGAAATATGCTAACAAGCCGATTGCTGAACCAGTTATCATAGCAACCAATGCACCGGTCGCCGATGCTTTTTTCCAGAACAGTCCAGATGCTATCGGCCATATAGTTGACCCTACCATTGGACCAGCAAAGAAAAGAACTGTTGCTAACGTACCAATCCGCGGCATACAAACCGCCCAGGTTAGAACGCCAAGACCTACTATAATCCATGCTGAGACTGAACGGAGTTTCTTTTCATTCGCTTTTGGGTTTATCAGTTTTCTATATATATCTTCTGTAATCAGATCCGATGTTGCCGCTAACAGTGAGTCAATCGATGATGCTAATGAGCAGAAGAATACCGCAAATACAACAATCGAACCAATCTTACCAAGGACATTTGCTGCAACAAGAGGTCCTACCATATCAGGTGATGTGACATTAATCCCAAGTGCACCACTTGCCAGAGCAATAAACCCAGCAGCGATCGGTACCGGAAACCAGAAATATCCTGCATAGGTATACGCTTTTTGTCCGATACCGTCACGCATTGCAAACGCTCGACTCCACCAGACGTTACTATGAAAAATCTCACCAACACCAAATAATAGATTGTTAAAAATTGCCATAATAGCTGCAGGCAAAAGCACATTGACAAGTTCCGGTTTTTTAGTAAACAGATCAGTATGAATCTGTGAAAAGTCAGCATGCCAAAGTACACCAACACCAACGACTACTATACCAATAAGAATAATCAAACTTTGTATATAGTCAGTACCAATTACAGCATACAATCCTCCGTACAGAGTATAAATTACGCATACAAATAGAATTGCCGTCATACCAATCTCATACGGAATCCCGGCTAAGGCATACATCAAAATACCTCCTGCCATACCCATACTGATTAACCAGGTAAAACCATAAAATATTGAAATTATCAAAAAGATTATCCAGGCAGGTTTCCCATATCGAAGACGGATAAAATCACCGGAAGTGTATCCTTTTGGCATCAACGCACGTATCCGTTTAGCAAGAGGTGCAAACAGAAGCAGTCCAAATGATGCGGTCGAATACGCAATCATCCCCCAGATACCAAGTTCCAACGCAAACTGCGGCGCAAGCATCGTTGTATTCGAAGTAATCCAGGTCGCCATTGCAGTAGCCGTACCGAGCGCCAGTCCGACATTTCGTCCAGCAAGCATATAGCCGTCCATACTTTTTGCTTTTTTCCCCCAGTAAAACCCAAGATATATCCATAATAGGCCAAGACCTCCGAGGAGAAACCATCCTATCGTTGTATCTAATATTGCTGACTGATGATCCATTTATACCACCTCCTCCTTTGATCCTTTTACGACCACAACCACCGTAGCCAAAAAGACTACAGCACCCAGCCCGAACAAAAGAAATGCAAGCTGCAAGGAGTGATGTTCAACCACTACCACAATCGGTTCTGACCAATCGCTTAATTGACCATCGAGTTCTGAACGTACTCGATAATAATAAATACCTTCGGCAAGACCGGAGATATAACTGGCTAAATCCGAACCTTTGTAGCGAACAAGCAGCGAATCAAATTTCTTTTGTTGTGACTGCTGCAGTTCAAACAGAATTAATTCACTTCCCAGCAGTGAATCTTTAATCGTCCAGCTTAATTTTAGACTCCCTGATTGCGTATAGCTGGAATCAGGATTTTCAAATACAGGCTGAAGTAACCTGCTTTGTATATTGTCATTATCCTGCGCTGAAAGAGGCATACATAATATACAAAGAAGACATTGGATGTATAAAATTTTGATATATCTCTTCAAAATATCACTTCCCCTTATTTCTGTAAATCTGATTTTTGACGGATGTATTGTGTGAAATCTGAAATTTGTTATCTGAATAAGCATGCATTGAAATATGTAAATTACTTTCTTCTGGCAAACCTTCTCCTATTAAGTTGGTGATGGATCATTTTCAGGGTCATGCAGTTCAGTCTGGTTTGTCTCAAGAATCGGTGCAGCCTCAAGATCTTTTGCTTCCATTAAATCAACTATTCGCTTTAATGATAATACTATTGTCGATTGTTCAAGTTCAGACAGCTTTGCTAAAGCAGTAGCAAGATTTTCCTGTAGAGGTGAAGGGGCATTTTTGACAACTTTTTTACCAATTTTTGTTGTCGATAAGTGAACTACTCTCCGATCATTTTTATCTCGTTCACGAACAATAAGATTTCGTTTTTCCAATCGATCTAAAATGCCAACAACAGTACTCGGACTTAAATATACTTTTTGAGCAAGTTGTGATTGAGTAATAAATTTCTCTTCTGCGATACCAAGGAGACATAGCAATTGGGGAGATGTAATCTCATACTTTGATTTGAGCTGTTTAGAGTGAAGATCAACCGCCCGGATTATCCGCCGAAGTGACTGGAGAACCAGCAGATCATACCGCTCCTTGGGTACATCCGGAATTTTTTCAATATTTTGGTCATTGATTTCTTTATCTGTATTACTGCACATAAAATTCATAACCTATTGTTAAACAAACAATTATAAGTTTTCAGTATAAATTATTACAATACAAACAATTTCAATACTAATTAATAACAGCAAACAATATACTATTTTGAATTTAATGGTCAAGTTGAATAAAATAAAAAACTCCACTCGCATAAAAGTGGAGTTTCAATATTTTTGCTCCCCCGAATAGACGAGTTTTGTAACTATTTGATGTTAACCAACACAAAATCTTAATACTATACTAATTTGTAAACTATAAATCATTTAATACCAATTACTTATTCAATATAATTTCTGCGAATTTAAATAAATTAGTAGACTATTTATGCCGATATTTCATATAATGAAAATAAGAGATGTTGGGAGACCAGTATAGTAAATGTTTGAAACAGTAACTTACTTCATAGCAGCACTTTGTATTATTTTTATACCATACATCTATTGGAAAAAGCACTCAGGCAAAGAGAAAAAAGCTGTTCAATTGTACTCTGAAAACCTAAAAACCGGTTATACAGAGCCGGTAACCTTACATCCTAAAATAGATCCGAATCAGTGTATCATGACCGGTGCTTGTGTAAAAGCTTGTCCTGAAGGCGAAATCCTAGGAATTGTCAAAGGGAAAGCTCAGATAATCCAGCCTTCCCGATGCATCGGACATGGAGCCTGTCAGTCAGCCTGCCCTACCGATGCAATATCTCTTGTTTTTGGTACCAAAAAACGGGGTATTGATATCCCTATGGTAAAAGAGACGTTCGAAACGAATGTCCCGGGAATCTATATTGCGGGTGAATTAGGCGGTATGGGACTTATTCGAAATGCAATCACCCAGGGTAAAGAAGCTGTCGAATATATCGCAAAATCTTTAAACGGTACACGCGGAAATGGTACTGTAGATCTAGCAATCATCGGTGCCGGTCCGGCAGGAATCGCAGCATCGCTTCAAGCAAAAAAAGATGGTCTTTCCTATATTACATTAGAGCAGGAAAAAGATTTCGGTGGTACCGTTGCTGCGTTTCCCAGACAAAAGCTGGTAATGACTCAACCGATGGATATTCCACTCTATGGAAAATTCAAAAACAGAGAGATTCAAAAAGAAGAACTGATTGAACTCTGGAAACAGGTTACGTCCCAAAATGATATTCAGCTTACTCTGCAAAGCAAAGTCGAATCAATTAAAAAAGAAGATGAACTATTTTCAATTACTTCTACATCCGGAGTCTACAAAGCAAAAAAAGTATTGTTGACAATCGGCAGGCGGGGTACTCCCCGAAAACTCGGTGTCCAGGGTGAAAAAACAAACAAAGTTACCTATAACCTCTTAGATCCGGAACAATATAAAAACAAACATCTTCTTGTTGTAGGTGGTGGTGATTCCGCAGTCGAAGCTGCGCTCCGATTAGGTGAACAGGAGGGAACTACCGTGACTCTCTCTTATCGCAAAGATACCTTTAGCCGTATCAAAGATAAAAACAGAGAGAAGATAGAAACAGCTCATCAGGCCAGATGGGTCAATATCATTTTTAATTCGCAAATCGAATCAATACATTCAGATCATATCATACTAAATCATGATAGTAAATCTGAACAGATCAAAAATAATTATGTCTTCATTTTTATCGGAGGTGAACTCCCCAATAAGTTTCTTTCCCAAATTGGAATTGAAATGGAAACAAAATTTGGTGTCCGATGAAAGCGAAAGTTTTTAACAGTTTATTAGGCTTGTTATATATTGCTGCCATAGGAGCAATCATCTACCTGGCTGTTTACGGCTATGAGTACTATATGACTCCAATAATCGAACGTCCCCATGCAGAGCTTCATACATCTCTCAAACCGGGAGGTATCTTCGGTCACGGGTACGGCGTCATTGGATCGGCATTCATTTTATTGTTATTTTTATACTCAGCAAGAAAAAGATTTCTGCTTGGTTTGCGATTCGGAAATATCCGGAAATGGCTCAATGTCCATATCTTCTTCGGCATTATCGGACCTCTTTTGATTACCCTGCATACAGCCGGCAAACTGCACGGTCTTGTTTCTATAAGCTACTTTTCAATGCTTGCCGTTATGTTCTCAGGTATAATCGGTCGCTATATTTATATACAGATTCCCCGGGATGAAGAAGGACAGGAACTGGCCCTCGGACAGCTTGATCAAAAACATGAAGAACTATCAAACATGTTAATTGAGAACTATGATATTTCAAAAAAATCAATAGATAGAATCAACCGGATGATCGAACCGAAATTCTCTCATGATTCAAAAGGTATCTTTGCTCTTTTTGTGATTATTACCGATGATATTCAACGTCCATTTCGATTCTGGAAACTGAAAAGATACATTACGAAAACATATCCGGCGTTTCCACCGAAAGCAATCCGTCGCATTATGCACCTGTCCAAGACAAAATCTCTTATGCTTCGACGAAGAAAATTTTTAGGGGCGGTTACAAATGTATTCCACCTTTGGCATGTCATCCATAAACCATTTGCATGGATAATGATTATCATTATGCTCATTCATGTCACCATAACCGTCCTGATGGGGTATAAATGGGTATTCTAAGATATAATATTCTGATTTTGCTGAGTCTGTCAATCTCAGCGTTTGCACAATTATCCCCGGGAGACCTCGCGGAACCGCATAAACATCTCGAGGGTCTCACTAATTGCACTAACTGTCATGAACTCGGTGAAGGACCATCTGCGGCAAAATGCTTGGAATGTCATCAGACTTTGAAGAAACAGATAGAAACGGAAAAAGGTTTGCACTATATATACACAAAAATTGAGCAAAAGGTTTGTTTCAGCTGTCATAATGACCACGCCGGCCGCGAATTTCAGCTTATAAGATGGGAACCGTCAATCGAAAAATTTGATCACTCCCAAACCGGTTATATCTTAAGCGGCAAACATGCAGATCAGCAATGTCGGGAATGTCATAATCCAGCTCTGATTCATACCGATTTAAAATCAATTGAAAAAGATATTGATCTTACAAAGACATTTTTAGGACTGGATACTAACTGTCTCAGCTGTCATCATGATGAACATCGCAATCAGCTTGGAGACAACTGTACAACATGCCATAACCAAAACGGGTGGAAAAATACTGTGCATTTTGATCACAACAAGGCTAACTTTAAACTTACCGGAAAACATACAAATGTAGACTGCTTAAAATGCCACCCTATGCTTATTGACAATCATCCGGTTATCGCCAGAGATACAACATTTATGAAATTTATAAACCTGAAGTATGATAATTGTACTTCCTGTCATAAAGATATTCATAAAAACAAGTTCGGACAGGATTGTATTCGCTGTCATGTCACCGATGGTTGGAAAATTCTTGATGAACGAAATATAGATCACAACAAAACAAACTTCCCCCTTAAAGGAAAACATGCCGATGTCAAATGTGATAAATGTCATAAGCCGGGTGTGCGTTTTGCCAAAAATCAATATGACGAATGTAAAGACTGTCACTTGGATTACCACGTAGGACAATTTGTTACTCGAAAAGATAAAGGTGCCTGTGAAAGCTGTCATACTGTCAGTGGCTATAAACCGACTTTGTTTACAATAGCCTCACATAACAAATCTGAATTTCCTCTTGAAGGTGCTCATCTGGCGCAACCATGTTTTGTCTGTCACGAATATATTGAATCTAATGTTGAGAAAAAAGTTCGGAATTTTAAACCGAAAAAAAGAGAATGTGCTGAATGTCATAAAGATATTCATTTAGGACAATTCGCAAACGCATCTCCTTCTAAGACATGTACCGATTGTCATAACGTCGAAGATTGGAAACACTTAAAATTTGATCATACCAGAGATTCATCGTATCCGCTCAAAGGTGCTCACCAAAAAGTTTCCTGTGCCGGTTGTCATCAGCCGGAACTAAATGGCACCGAAACTATCGTGAGATACAAACCGCTTGATACAAAATGTGAATCCTGTCATATAAGCTCTGTAAAACCACTATAGGTTCGGAGGTAACTTATGAAATCTAAAATTTTCACTATACTGCTCGTACTTAGTATATCATTGTTGATTATTGCTGCAGAAAACCCACATGAGAAAATTAAATTCGATTGTGAAACCTGTCATTCGGTTGATTCATTCGAGGATATGTCGTTTGACCATTCTCTCACCGATTATATTTTAGAAAACCGGCATCAATCTGCCGACTGTCGCGGATGCCATGATATCGCTGATTTCAGTAAAGTAAAAGAGAACTGTATCTCCTGCCATCAAGATGTTCATAAAGCAAAGATGGGTTCTGATTGTGAATCCTGTCATACAACACGAGGATGGGAACAGTTTGATATTCAACAATTACATATGAACACAAATTTCCCGATCTCAGGAAGACATGCCTTGGTTGATTGTCAGAGTTGCCACAAAAAGATGCCTGCAGAAGATTTCTCTTTACAGACTACCCGATGTATCGAATGTCACCAGATGGAGTACCTGTCCATAACATCCCCGGAACATGCCAATAACGGTTTTTCCACTGACTGTGAATCCTGTCATCAGATGAATCAATGGAGACCGGCTCGATTTGATAATCATGATGTTCTGTTTCCAATTTTTTCCGGTACTCATAATAATGAATGGAATGATTGTGTAACCTGCCATGTTGAGCCAGGCTCATATCAGATGTTCAGCTGCCTGAATTGCCATGAACATACTCAGTCGGAAACAGATGCAGACCATAACGGAATTACCGGATATGCATATAACTCTCCTGACTGCTATTTCTGTCACCCGACCGGTGAAGCTGGTTCGTTTACCGACCATGATGCACAATTCTTTCCGATATTTTCCGGAAGGCATAATAATGAATGGAACGATTGTGCTGTCTGTCATACTACGCCTACGGATAAATCAGTCTATACATGCCTCCCATGCCACGACCATAACCAAACTGATATGAACAATATGCACGGGGCTATGATCGGATACACGTATGCTTCAGGTGGATGCTATACCTGTCATCCAACCGGACTAAAAGGAACATTTACAGAGCATGATACACAGTTTTTCCCGATTTATTCCGGTGCTCATAGTAGTCGTTGGGATAACTGTGTAGATTGCCATCCAACACCTTTAGATAGAACTGTATTCAGTTGTTTCCAATGTCACCAGCAGCCTCAAATGGATGATAAGCATAGCGGTGAAATTGGATATGCGTATGACTCCAATCTCTGCTTGTCCTGTCACCCAAATGGCAGCAAGGAGTAAATATGAGATTATTTATATACTTATTACTTTTAGGATTTATAGTTTGTACAATGGTAAAAGCCGAAACAAAAGTTACATATGTTTCGTCAGAAGGACTTTATATAAATGCTGGAACAAATGCGGGGTTGCAAAAAGGTGATACTTTAACAATTACTCGAAAGAATCAGATTGTCGCTACAATAATAATTGAAAATATATCCACAAAATCCGCAGCCTGTAAAATTTTGACACAATCGGATACACCTCTTACGGATGATATTGTACTTAACATTAATGGCAGCCCGTTATCTGTCACAGAAGAAACTAAAAAGATCAATCAGGATGTATCAAAACAAAAAAAACAAAAAACAAACCCAGTTAATCGCGTAGGTGGATATATATCATTTCAACAATATTACCAGAAAGATTTTACCAATTCATCTCTGTCGTCATACCAGCCATCGTTGAAGACAAAGCTGAAAATTGATAATATCAGCAACAGCAACTTGACTTTCAAATTGAGTATGCGCTCACGCTACTATCAACGGTCCAGACAGATAACAGTCTCCGGAGATAAAAACGAATGGTCTCACCGACTCTATGAATTTGCTGTCTATGCTGAACATACTCACCTCCAATGGTCTTTCGGGCGTCAATCTGTCTATCAGGCACAAGGTGTTGGTTTTATTGATGGATTTTATCTCGCTAAAAAGATGAATGAATATGTTTCAATAGGAGGTGCAGTAGGTTCAGAACCGAATCATCTCGACCAAAATATAGACTTCAACCGGAAAAAAGCTGCAGTGTTTGTTTCATATGAACGAGGCAACTACAAATCCGGCCGGTACAATCTTTCAGCCGCCTTTGCTGGGTCATATCTTTCAGATGGTGTCAACCGTGAATTTTTTAATCTGTCAGCAGATTACTATTCAGAATCTTTTTCGACCTATCATTCGGTTGAGATTGATTTGTTCCGATCCTGGCGCAAGGAGGCGATCGGTAGCACATTTAAGTTTTCAAATTATTATGGTAGAATAAACTATAAACTCTCAAATACTGTAAAGATTAATTTCTCCTATGATAACAGACACCAAATTAGATATTTCGATGACGTCTATATCACCGATTCACTTTTTGATGCAAATAACCATCAAGGTATCCGGTTTGGAACAATCATTAAAATCGGAAGAAATACAACATTTTCCGGAAACACAGGCATCAGGTTCCGATCTGATGACATCGATGATAATAAATTCATAAACACTTCACTAAATCTTGCAAGATTCCCCACCCGAAAAAACTTTCTTTCATTCAGATTTGCATATGTCAAAACGATGTTTACAAACGCCTATCGCCCTTCCCTATCATTTCGATTTCCGATATTTACAAAAATGTACCTGACGACATCAGCAAGCTCAAATATTTATAAAACAGGCACAACGACAACAACGAACACATATGTAGATTTGAATAGCTACTATTCATTTACCGGTAAATATTTTATGTCCGGTTCTATCAGGCAATATCTGGATTCAGAGCTTAAATCGACTCAACTCTATATTGAAATTGGCAGAAATTTATAGATAAGTTTTCAATCAAAAATCTCCACTTATACAAGTGGAGTAACAAAAAAAGCTCCCCCGGCAAGACTCGAACTTGCGACCCGCTGATTAACAGTCAGCTGCTCTACCAACTGAGCTACAGGGGAGTGTAACTCTGATTGAATCAGGCAAACTATATAATATCTTATCGTACATTTGTCAATTCCTTTTATAGACCACCGTCAATATCTTTTAAATCTCAATATCACAACAATTTAGCAAAAACTTGAACGCCTCTGTTGCTTTTTCACATCTTTTACCAAATATTATATTCCTATAATGGATTGATACAAATAGGATTGGAACATTGAAAAGGAATTTATACATCCGGGCAGGAGTATGGATAGTTATAATATCTTCCCTTGTACTCTCTCAGGCTTTTGCTCAAAATGAAGTATATTCATACAGCCGACTAAATCCGAACCACCCTGATGGGGTGGTTAATAAACTTTCATTCTCTCTCGGCTCATCATATAGTTCTGTAACAAAAGCACCGGGGAATCCCTATATCGACAGACAGACGCTCTCAACGAATCTCTCGTTTGTTCTCTCTGAAAAGCTTACATGGAAAAATAATCTGAATGTAATTAAAGAAGATACCGTTCGTTATCAGTTAACTACTCAAGTTACTTATTACTTATCTAATCCTGTTAGCTCTTTTAAAAATGTCAACGCCGATGGGGTCATCGGTTCTCCTTCGCTCTCAGTCGGCAGTGGTTTCAGACTCCACAGTAACAGTGAAAATAAAAGTAAATCATTTATTATGGCTGAATCTATCCTACCGGTAAAATGGTATCTATCAATCTTTGCTGGGATGAATAACTATCAGGAACTCGAAGAATCCGATAGTGATGAATATTATGGCGGATTTTCAGTGTATCTGAAATCTTATACCGTTGAAAAATTTGATAATCCTGACTGTCCAAATGGGTCCATCGCTGTTAAACTTTCCGGAGGAAACTCTAAAATCGGACAATT
>QQUK01000277.1 GCA_008501655.1 Calditrichota bacterium | reverse complement strand
CCTACAACCCGACTTCCATCCCATCCATCGCAAACTGGATATTAGTCAAAGAAGCCGCCTTTGTCTTTTCAGTCAATGCTGCAATCTCCTCATCCGTTCCCAGATGAGTCAGGATAAAATTAGTAGCTGATTGCTCCTTAGCATAAGCTATAAAATCATCCAAATCAATATGAGTCGATTCAACAACAACAAAACCAGAACCGTCCACAAGCGGTTTGATATCATCAAGTGAACCGATATCGGCAGAATACAAAAGCTTCTTTCCTTCAACATCAAACTTGTACGAGAAGCATTGCATTTTATTAGGGAGTTTAAGTTCTTCTATAATTGCTTTTGTTTTGACAAGATGAGTATTCTGATGAGCGGACAGATTAAATAAATCAGACTTGAATTCAAATTTATCCGTCACCGGGTGAAATGTAATTTTGTACTGTTCCTTATCAGGGAACATATAAACAGCGTTCAACCAGTTTTTAAAAGGTTCTATAAATTCTTCCGGTAGATATAACTCAAGCGGTTTCTCCCGTTTGTTCACATGGAAAAGCTGAATAAACAAGGAGAGTTCGCAGACATGGTCAGAATGGGTGTGCGAGATAAACACCCGGTCGACATCATTCGGATTTAATCTCCGCCTCAAAAAGCTCGACACTACTCCCCCGCCGCAGTCTACCAATGATAACGATGTACCTGTTTTTAAAAGATATCCGGAAGTCGCCCGTTCCGCCTGCGGCAGACCGGAAGATGAACCTAAGATAAAAAATGAATTTCCTGCCATCGTTAATTAAATTCCTTTTTAATTCGTTCAACCGCTTCATCAATATCATTTTTGGATACATCAAGATGTGTCACAAACCGGACTTTGTACTGAGCCGTAGGAATCGCTCCTATGTTCATCTTTGTTAATTTATCAAAAACAGATTGCGCTGTTTCCCCGCCAACAATTTTAAAGATAACAATATTGGTATGTACCCATTCGGTATCGACTTCAAAAGTTGAAAGCTTGTTTAACTCCGTAGATAAATACATACAATTGTCATGATCATCTTTTAATTTGGAAAGATTATTCTTAATCGCATACAATCCGGCTGCGGCAAGCATCCCCGACTGTCTCATTCCACCCCCAAACAGTTTCCGTTCCCGGAGGCATGTTGTAATAAACTCTTTTGTCCCCAAAGCAAGCGAACCTACCGGCGCACCCAATCCTTTGGAAAGACAGACCGATACTGAATCAAATGGAGCGACCAGTTCATCCAATGGCATCCCAGTTTTTATATGAGCGTTCCATATCCGGGCACCATCAAGATGGTAAATCAAATTATGTTCATCACAGATGTTTTTAACTTCAAGAATCTTATCCTGCGGAAGTACCGCACCGCTATGGCGATTGTGGGTGTTTTCCAGAGAGACCATTTTGGTCATCGGACTATGGAGCATGTTAAAATGGCGAATTGATTCCCGGATTGTATCCGGCTCTATCATCCCATGTTCGGAGTTGAGCAGATTCACCAGCAATTGAGAATGTACCGCCGGTCCGGCTACTTCATAATTAACAATATGACATTCCCGTTCGCATAAAATTTCCCAACCCGGTTCGGAGTGAGCTCTCAGACAGATCTGGTTCCCCATCGTCCCCGATGGTACAAAAAGCGCTGCTTCTTTATTAAATAATTTTGCCGTAAATTTTTCAAGTTCGATGACCGTTGGGTCATCCCCTAAGACATCATCACCAAGTTCGGCATCGACCATCGCCTGTTTCATTTCAGTTGAAGGTCTGGTAACGGTGTCGGATCGAAGATCAATATATTTCATGGAAATAAATATATATGTTTACTGAGGAAATTCAACAAGAAGCATAAAAAAACCCGTTCACTTCATTGTGAACGGGTCAAATTTTGTTCCGGCAAAGTAGACAGGCTACCTATCCAACATTACGTTATGAGCCTTATACCCCTGAGTGGTATCGGCGAGTTCATAGATAACTTCTTGGCCTTCCTTGAGTGTTTTATAACCGTCCATGTTTATCTGGGTATAGTGGACATAAATATCCTTGTCCAACTCTTCTGATGTTATAAAACCCCAGCCTTTTCTGTCGTTGAAATACTTGACTTTACCTTTAGACATTTAGATCCTCCAACTTGGAGTTAAAGGTTTCCCGCTCTCGTTATAATATAAATCTTATACGCAGATAAGCAAGAATTAACTCAAAAATTAATCTAAATTAACACAATTTTGATAAACAGAGTCATGGCAAGTCCTGACAAAAGCGGCACCGTAACATTATCATCAATACCAAAACTGAATGCCTCGAAGATTGTCCCGACGACGGCACCAAAAGCTGCAGTTTGAAATGCTATATCTATATCATGTAATATTTTATCTGAAAAAAATGCGACTATAAGCATCCCCATTAAACAGCCTAAAGAGCCTGCAACTGTTTTATTTTTATAAAATTTCGGTGACTTTACTTTCCTCCCGATGAGTGCTGCAAATGTATCCCCGATAATGATAAACGCAATAGCCACAATTGCTATCGCCTTTGTATATAAAGCAATCGTCAAACAGAAAGACATAAGTATATAAGTCGCACCGGTAAAGTCTCCTCTTGCTTCATGTTCCCTCACCATCGGCTCAAGTAGACGTCTGACAAATTTATTTTGCCAGAATTTCCAGTTTCTGATAC
>QQUK01000009.1 GCA_008501655.1 Calditrichota bacterium | reverse complement strand
GCCAAGAATTGTTTCTGCAAATCGTTAATTATCTCTTCTACCGTACTTTTCTGTCCCAGCATATTAGTTAGATAGTTAATATTTTTGGAGAGAGCCGAGTTCTCCCCTTTTATCTTTATAATAGCTTTGTCCAGTTTTTCAATACCGAGCATCCCGGAAATATGGTCTTTCCGTTTTGAAGGCGGAAGGTCAGATAAGGCTGAGAGTTCCGATTGGCGGGCTAAAAAGGAACTTAAAAATCCTTTCCAGTCCAGACCGAGAAGATTCCCGACATAGTTTTTGGTCTCATTGACACCCACCGATTCCGATGAATCACCCCGATATAATTCGACCTCAGCTTTATCCGATTTACCGGATAATCTTCTGACAACCCGATAATTTTCACTATTAATAGAGAAAGATACAGAAACTTCGCAGGTATCAGTTTTATCTGCAAATGTAGATTTTATCTCATCTTTTGAGGTCCGGGATGCCTGATTCCCATACAAAGCCCAGGCGATTGCCTCTATTAGAGAAGATTTCCCATGACCGTTTTTCCCGATTATACAGATAACCTGATCTTCGAATGTTAAATCAGCATCTTTTATAACCCTGAAATTATGTATTTTTAATTTATGTATTCTCATATTCTATTAACCGCGTTAAGCTATCTATAATACAGAATCAGTCAAGTAAATGCTATCAATTCTCGTATATATTGACGAATTTGTGATGGAGGGATATTTTGAGTTTTGAGCTAACTCTATATATACCAACAGATAGAATATTATAGCCTTATCTTGAGGAGGGAAATTTTTTCCAATTTATATCTTGACAAAAATCAGGAAAAGATTATACTTACGGTGCAGTGTGTGTTAGTTATACTCGAAGTCCGAGAGCCAAATCAGATTTTTAGTATAGCGACTACTAAACCTACTTTTTTAAACAAATATTTTACTTGTTAATGATCTAAACCCGGACAGCTCCGGTGCTGACTATTGCTTTGTAGTTGACAGACAGCTCTGTTGTATCTGCTTAGTGCTTAGTATTGGTTATTGATAACGTACAAATATCCCTCAAATTTCTCACTCTTTTTCATGTTGATTTAACTGATATTTAAAGAGTAATCTTTTATTGAAAGTTCACAATCGACACCAAGCTGAAAATTAGAGGTTTTCAGAAGCAATCTTACACATTTTTACAACTAATTAGGCATATATCAATAATTGGTATGTTCCAACTCCGAAATAGGAAAACAATCAATTCGTATGTTAAAGAAACTCCCTTACCCTAGACAAGAACGGGAAATGTAATCCGCCTCATGACTTTATGTCCGGTGGTTTACGGTCTTTGGACTACGAATGAACCTATTTATCCTTATTTAAGGAGTAAATAAATGTTAAAAAGACTGTTAATTGCAGTATTCGTTTTAAGTCTGATATTGGCTTTAAACGGTACAGCTTTTTCAGATGTAGCTCCTAAAAGTCAGTATCCGTTGAATCCGGTTGTCAAAATTAATCCGAATCACGCTCGCGTGAATCAGGTTACTGATGCCCGTCCGGTTCAGCCTACTTTCAAAAAAGACGCCGCTGCTCTTGCCGCTAATAAACTGCCGGCATGGGAAAGCGGAGCTGTAACTGCTCCACCGCTTGATTATTTCTGTGATGACATAGACTATTCAGCCGGTGCTGCATACTTCTGGACAATTCCAGATGCTTATGGTGATGATCTTTTTAATAACAGATTTACATCTGAAGCTAATTTTGACTGCACCCTTAAAGTTGCATGGCTCCTCATGTATGGTACAGCCATGACCGGTACTCCGGACATGCGCGTATACCTCTGGGACGATGACGGCTTTGGATTCCCGGGCTCCAAATTGGACTCCGTGGATATTCTGAATGCTTCCCTTCCGACATCTGGCTTAGGCTGGGTTAGTGCTGATTTCAGTACTTCTCCAAACGCTCCTGCTGGCGGCTGGGTCTTCTCAGACGGCGAACAATATCATTACGGTTTCACTACTATCGGTGGGCCTGCTGACACATTAGCTATCATTTCTGATGATGCTACTGGTCCGTATGCTGGCGAAGAGATTTCAAGTGAAAACTTTGGTGGTACCTGGGGGACGATGTTGAACGATTGGGGTCTTGATGTTGTATTTAATATTACATCAGAACTCTGTTGCGGTGAAATACCCTTTACCGATTGCTATACACAAGATTATGCGCAGAATGTCGCCTATATCTGGCGTGCACCTCATCCGACTTATGCAGATGAAGACTATTCAATGCGCTTTGATGTCGGCGGACCGGAAACTCTGGTTTCTGTCGATGTTTATGTTTATGATGACGGATTAGACTATGGTGATGACGATGTCATTATTACCGTTTACGGTGATGATGGTGCCGGACTCCCGGATGAAGGAAACGTCATTGATCAAGTAACACTTACTCCCGGATCTTATTTTGCATTCCCGGCAGTAACAACTGTCCCGTTCAATACTATTATTGACGAGACTTTCCATGTTGGCTTTAGTTCCTCAGCTGTCTTTGGATCAGGCAAGTATGAAACTTGTGTATCCTCTGATGGTACTGATGGTACCGGCCGCTCAGCCTCCGATTTTGGTGGCGGAGCATGGGTCGATTTCCTCTCAGGATGGGGTATTGATGTAAACTTCCTCATTGCTGCTAACATGTGTCGCGACGAATATTCTGTTT
>QQUK01000165.1 GCA_008501655.1 Calditrichota bacterium | reverse complement strand
ATCCTTGAGTTTTCTTCCATTTTCCGGCAACCCTTTCTCAGATTCCAGGTCTTCATCAAAAATAGGAAGCGGATAATCCCGTAAATCTATAAAAGTGACATCGGCATCGAATTTCTCCAAAATCGGCACTGCCACTTTGATTAATTTTTTATTATAAGAATCTTTACGGAGCGATCCTGCAAAGGCTAATATCTTTATTTTATCTGACATGACTTCCCTTTCAAAACTAAAGTATATTTTTTATTATTTCAGAAACTTTTTTTGCCATCTCTACCGAAGAGTACGGCAGCGCATATGTATCATTTGGAATAATTGTCAATTTAGAATTTTGCCAGTCTTCAATATTCTTCTTAAGATAAGTTACACCAACATCAATTGTATCATCCTGGAATGTAATCCCATTTTTTACATCCTGTATCAAACATCCAAGCTCCGATTCTTTTGTTGTATAGCCAAGTATCGGACGTCCCGAGGCTATCATCTCAAACACTCTGCTTGTAAGCATCCCTTCTTCAAATTCAGGATTAAGTCCAAGATAGAGAAGATGAGAATCATTCAGCATTTCAATAGTTGTTTTTCGTTCCTGAAAATTATTAATCTCGATGGTCTCGCTTAAATTGTACTCTGATAACTTTTTCTCAAAATCCGGATCATGTATCTGACCGACCTGAATCACTTTAATTTTTGCAAATAATTCTGCTTCTGTTCCTTTTAACTTACTCAGCATTTTCAACAACGGTTCAACTATTGTCAACTTATCAATCGTCCCAAGAAGTCCTACAACAAACCTATCAGTCGTTTTTGGGGAGCTCCAGAGATTTGCAAGCTCTGTATTGTAACTATTTTGTATAATATCTTTTGTACCAAGAAAGTTCCCGATTGATTTGCTTACTGTCGTAACTGCATCAGCTTTTTTTGTTATCTCTGCAATAAGTTTATAAGCTTTTTCGACTTGAGACTTTGAATCATACCAGCTTTCCGGTTTATATGAAGTCCAGTAATCCCGAAAATCAGCAATCCACTTCAGATTAAACTCCCCGGCAAGTTTCATTCCTACAAGATGCGAAGATATCGAAGGTGATGTCGACATAATCGTATCATATTTTTTATTTTCAATAAGTATCCTTCCAAGTTTCACAGCTTGTTTCACCCAACCGATTTTTGAATCCGGGAAAAATCTATCCGATGCAGTTTTTCCTTTCCCGATAGTCTTATCTTTCAGAGTCCGCATACCGAAAAGATACATTATCCTTTGGGGATCGAATGACTTTGATCGATAGATACGCGATTCGTCTGTTTTATTAAGCAATGAATAATCAAAAGACCGTGAAGCAATAGGTTTTACCGTAAGTATATCTACATCAATGCCAAATTCAGGTAGATGCCGGAACAACCCGTACGGTCGTCCGGAGCCGGCACCGCCAAAAGGTGGGAAATAATATGATATCAATAATAACTTCTTATTAGCCAATCTCACCTCGGACAACTTGATTAAAGATATCAATCTGCTGTCTTATATTCTGTTCGAAAATAGCTGATGATTTTACTTTTGATAAGTTCCCTTTTCGGATTTCAGCCATGTCATCTGTTGTATTGAGAATCTTTTCAAATATTCCTCTTAAAGAATTTTTATCATCCTGAGTAAACAAAAATCCGTTATTAGCGCTCAGCCATTCTTGTACACCTACAATATCAGCAGCAACCGGAATCAAGCCTAACGCCAGAGCTTCAATCAAAGATACCGGTGATGAATCTGACCTTGATGCTGAAAGGTATATATCAAATGTCGAGGCAAATTGTAAGTAATCAGCCCGCAGCTTTTTATCATAGAATTGAATATTATCTCCTACTATTTTTTCGGATTCTTGCTTAAATGATTCATACTTCGATCCAAAAGATGGAAAAGTTATTGAAATTCTATTCTCTCTAATTAAATCCTGAAGTGCGCTTACAATAAACAGATTATTGTAAACATCTTCATGAGCTCGCGGTACTATCACTCTCAGCGGTTCGATTAGCTTATACGACGATTTATGCATCGACAAATACCGCTCTTCTACTCCCCAGACTATCATCTTACTATGTGTAAACGGAAACAATTTTCTCGCTTCATTGAGTAGATAATCCGAATCCCCAAATATATATGACGCATGCTTAAGTGCTTTAACTGTTTTCATCTTATGCAGAAATGATTTATCTGGTACAATCAGGATATCCGAACCCCAAAGATGAACAGTATAGGGAACATCTGTTTTTTGTGATACTTTTGCAGCAAGATGTCCATATCCGGATGCAAAGTGTGCTGAAATGATATCAGGCTGATGTTGATTCACAACTGATACAATCTCTTTGATTGACCGATAATAATGCAGTTGTCTGATTGAACCTTTTCGCTCTAAAAGGTGATGTTCAATCTCACCCTGTTCGAGTGATACAAGTTTAACCTCACAACCCTGTTTACTGAGTTCACCCACAAATCTCTCTGTGTGAAATGATTTAGCATCAGCCAAAACTAATACTTTGAGGGACTTCATAGTAACTTCCCGGCGAGATTTTTTTTAGTCAGCATCTTATATGTATAAATTTCACCGCCGTATTTCATTTTATACTCGACCAATGACTCCGCATCCGGTGGTGACGCTCCAAGATTCAGGTATCTGAAAACACCATTTTGATACTTTTGAACCATATCATAAAGCATTTTCTGATTTGC
>QQUK01000003.1 GCA_008501655.1 Calditrichota bacterium | reverse complement strand
AATAAGTCAAGTGAAGATGGCCTGGAAATGTTTCACAAAGCGGTCAATAATGTAAAACCTGTATTGGAAGTCCGCTCAAGACGAGTTGGTGGTGCCACATATCAGGTTCCGGTTGAAGTCCGACCGAACAGAAGAACCGCTCTTGCCATCAGATGGTTGATATTGTATTCCTCTGCACGCAATGGAAATACAATGGCTGAAAAATTAGCTGCCGAATTTCAGGCTGCTACAAACAATGAAGGTGCTTCGATTAAGAAGAAAGAGGATACCCATAAAATGGCTGAGGCTAATAAAGCTTTTGCTCATTTTAGATGGTAGTTTAACATAACTGAACTTTTACGACCCTGCTGAAAGTAAAATTTAGTTATTTTCCTCATATCCCTTTGATTTTGAAAGGAATTGGAAAGTATTAATCCAGTAGGGATTTTTTATGTCCGATATTGAAAGATTAAAAAAGATTCGCAACATTGGTATTATGGCTCATATTGATGCCGGTAAAACCACAACAACTGAACGTATTCTGTTCTACACCGGAAAGTTACATCGAATCGGTGAAGTCCATGACGGCGCTGCCACAATGGACTGGATGGAGCAGGAAAAAGAACGTGGTATTACTATTACATCCGCAGCTACTACTTGTTTTTGGAACGGGCATAATATTAATATTATAGATACTCCCGGTCACGTCGACTTCACGGTAGAAGTTGAACGTTCACTCCGGGTGCTCGACGGAGCCGTCGCACTTTTCTGTGCAGTCGGAGGTGTCGAGCCGCAGTCTGAAACCGTTTGGCGGCAGGCTGATAAATATAAAGTACCGAGAATAGCATACATTAATAAGATGGACAGAACCGGTGCCGACTTTGCTGCTACTTTAGCGGCAATGAACGAACGGTTTGCTTCTAATTGTGTTGCTGTTACTATTCCGGTCGGTGATGGAGAGATGTTCTCCGGTATTATCGATCTGATGACAATGACCTACCGTGTCTTTCATGATGATTCTCATGGAACAACTTTTGATGATCTTGAAGTACCTGATGATATGCAGGATACAGCTCATAAGTATAGAGAAGTACTTCTTGAAGCTGTTGCGGAATATGATGATCATCTTTTAGAGCAATTCCTTCATGACGAGCCGCTTGACCCAAAACAGGTGATGGCAGCTGTTCGTAAAGCAACGATTGAACTTCATATGACTCCGGTTCTCTGTGGTTCCTCATTTAAGAACAAAGGTATTCAAAAGCTGCTTGATTGTGTTGTTGACTTCCTTCCTTCACCATTTGATAAAGATGCTGTACAGGGACATGCTATTGATGATACCGAAAAAGTACTTGAACGGAAACCATCACTTGACGAACCGACATCAGCATTGGCATTTAAGGTTGCCACTGATCCGTATGTAGGTAAACTTACCTATATGCGTGTATATTCCGGTGCTGTTGCAGCAGGTTCTTATTTGTATAATCCGAATTCAGGGATAAAAGAACGAATTGCACGCCTTCTCAAAATGCATTCAAACAAACGTGAAGATATAAAAGAAGCAAAAGCCGGTGATATTGTCGGTGTGATCGGTCTCAGAAAAACTACAACCGGTGATACTCTCTGTGATGTAAAAACTCCGATTGTACTTGAAAGTATGACTTTCCCTGAGCCGGTGGTTTCTGTCGCTATCGAACCAAAAACTAAAGCTGATCAGGATAAGTTAACTGATGCTTTGATAAAATTAGCAGAAGAAGACCCGACATTCATCGTTAAATATGATGAAGATACCGGTCAGACGATTATTTCCGGTATGGGTGAGCTTCATCTTGAGATTCTTGTCGATCGTCTGATGCGTGAATTTTCAGTATCCGCAGGTGTCGGACGTCCTTCGGTTGCTTATAAAGAAACGATTTCTAAAGAAGTTGAATGCGAAGGTAAATTTGCCCGTCAGTCCGGCGGTAAAGGTCAGTTTGGTCATGTCTTTATGAGAATTAAACCGACTGAAGATGGCACAGAGTTTCATTTTGAAAATAAAATTGTCGGTGGTACTATTCCAAGAGAATATATACCGGCTGTTGAAAAAGGTATCAAAGAAGCAATGACAAACGGTGTCCTTGCCGGCTATCCGGTAACCGGAATTCATTGTGAATTATATGATGGAAGCTACCACGAAGTCGACTCTAATGAACTTGCATTTAAAATTGCCGGTTCAATCGCATTTCAGGATGGTGCTAAAAAAGCATCTCCGAAAATTCTTGAGCCGATTATGGATGTTGAGGTTGTTGTACCGGAGGCATACATGGGAGCAGTCGTTGGTGATTTAAATTCCCGTCGCGGAAAAATAAACGGAATGGTTCCGAAGAACGATGTGAATATTATTGCTGTTTCTGTTCCGCTTTCAGAAATGTTTGGGTATGCAAATACCCTTAGAAATATATCTCAGGGTCGGGCTGTCTTTACCATGCAGTTCTCAAAGTATTCGGTAGTACCGGCTGAAGTCTCGAAGAAAATGTTAGAAGATGTTAAAATATAGTGGAAGGAAGCCGTAGTTATGGCTAAGGCGAAATTTGAACGAAACAAACCGCACGTTAACGTAGGAACGATTGGTCACGTTGATCATGGTAAGACTACTTTAACCGCTGCGATGACGATGTATTTGACAATGAAGAACGGAAGTGGTGAGGTTCGTGATTTTGCATCAATTGATAACGCACCTGAAGAACAGGAACGCGGTA
>QQUK01000160.1 GCA_008501655.1 Calditrichota bacterium | reverse complement strand
GTGTTCAGATGTACTTGGTCGGTAATAAGAGCAGTATCGGAATTACAACCGTTGTAAACTTCGACTAAAAATTCAAAGGTACCTGAAGTATCCGGTTCGTAGGTTAACATTCCTGTTGTCGGGTCGATTGAACCGATACCGGATAGAAGATTAAATACAAAATTATCACCGGTAGCTTCAATCTGCAAGTCACGAGCAGAATTTAAATCACAGGCGACAGAACTGAAATTCTGGTCTTCTATTGAAACTACAGAACCGGAATCAGTGTAGATTGTCGTATAGTTATAGATAAAATACAGGGAATCTAAAAACCGGTTTACGACCATATAGGTAACGGTTACTGTTCCCTCGGTTTCCGGAACGTAGCTGTAATATCCTTTGATTGTATCAACATCAAAGAAACGCTCTACTTCCAGAGTACCGGGACCATCGGTAATTTTTAATTCAACTGATGGATCATCAAGACTGTTTGCATTAAACGCCAAAGTATCAAAAATCGAACCCCCGGGACAAATATAAGAAGTATCATATAATACCGGTGGGATCGAAGCTTCCTCAGCCTGCACTGAAGAACTTACTGTAATAATGGAAAATATTAATAAAGATAGAATGGCGAATTTAAATAACCCAACTCGATTCATCTTTCCTCCAAAATGCTTAGTATCTCTATCTTTTCCGCCAACAAAAAAACCCGTAATTATCTCCATAATCTTTTGGGGAGAAGACAGTTCTCCCTTTTCTCATCTCTTTAGTTACTTTAAAATCAAAAAGTAATCCGGGTGTATTCAGGCAGTAATTTACTGTAGTATTTATGTATAAATTAATATTCAAATCAATATACCTTATATGGCTTAATTGTCAAGACATTAGAATCCAAGTTTACTCTAAAGCAAGATAGCTGCCAAATTGTAATTTGTTATAAACAAGGGATTTAACAGGAGGATTAAACAAAACCGAACTTACCGAGTCTCTATATATGAACCATATTTGCAAAATTGTGATATATATTGCGTACTTTGAGAAAAATACTATACTTAATGTAGTGGTTTGATGAAAAAAGTGGAAAGTCCTGGGGTTATGTCTGTCCGTTTTTATATACTCATATTAGTTATTCTATCATCTGGTCTCAGCTACAGCCAAACTATCTCGACATATGATTTAGAATCAAAAACAATTAAACTCCCCCCCGACAGAACTGCTTCACAACTTGATGACCCACAGGGAGATAGGTACACTCCCCCAGCTCTCCCTTTCCCTTCTCAGGGAGCGGTTTCGACGACAACGAAACTGGAACTTGCAATCCAATCTACCGGAATTTTAGGTTATTGGTCTCAGGACCCATTAACCGGAAAATATTCGGGAGGGATTGAATTTCCAAGGAACTCAGGAAATAATTATCTTTTTAATGGAGCTCTATGGGTTGGAGGAATCGTCAACGGGGATACTCTTGTAAGTACCGGATACAATCTGGAGCGGTATTATAGTTATGACTACAATATGTTTTATGTAGACCAACTCCAGGAGTTTTATCCACCGAACTATAACCAGAACATATATTCTACATCACTAAATTCTGTAGCAAATGGTCAGAGCTTCCGGACCGTTTACGTAGATACATTTACCAGCACCTGGACTGTCGGCTACTATCATGGCCCAGATAAAGAACGTCATACCCCTTTGAATATTGAAGTTATTCAGAACAGCTATACTAAGGATGAGCAGCCTTTTAAGAATATTGTCTTGTTAGATTATACGATTGTAAATCATAGCGATGATGTTATTGAGGAAGCCTGTATCGGCTTATATTTAGATCCGGATATTAAAAGAGGCTGTACAAATACGTTATCTCATATGGATGACCTTGCCGGTTCATTTCGGGATTTAGGATTTGGCTATTGTATCGATAATGACGGTGAACTTATGGGTGACAACTGTTCTGTTGACCGACCTCTGGCAGCAGTAGCTCTGAAACCTGTCTTTTCATACCCACCGGCACAGGACACGACATTCCACTGGTGGCTGCACAACGGCGATTTCGGACCACGTATGAGAGGTACTGCAGAATATCCGTATAGAGAATTTACGGATAGTATTTTAGGTGTCCCGACAAATGATGCTAACAAATATTTTATGATGAGAAAACCGGAATGGGATTATGACCAGATACGCACTTTGCATCTTCCTTATGAAGATACAAGCTGGATGCTTCCGCCAAGTCCGGTGTTTGCAGCCGATATTGCCAACGGACATGATACCCGAATATTTATGTCATTAGGACCTTATACAATCCAACCGGATAGTGCTGTTAGAGTCATCTATGCCTTGTTTATGGGAGATCTTGTGCATATCGTCGATACAAATCTGATTAATCTTCTGGTTGGGCATACTGATGACTATCATAATAATCTGTTCTTCGATGTTCTGAAACAGAATGCCGAATTTGCATCGGAGTTGACAACAGAATATCTGCAGGCGAATGATTGTCCCCATGGTTTTGAGAAGCAGTATTTTGAGCTTGATTCGATTAAATTCAGCTGGGATAAAAACCTGAAAGAAGGAATTACCGGTTACAATTTACTTATCAAAAAAATACCGGATTCTCTCTTAATCAGTAAAAGTCTTCCCCGTACAGATGTTCCATTCGATTCAATAGACAGTGATATAATCTCCTATTATACGACCGATAACAGTTTCACTCTGACCGATTTTGACCCAA
>QQUK01000049.1 GCA_008501655.1 Calditrichota bacterium | reverse complement strand
GTCCAAATCAATTTCCTGATTAAGATAATATATTTCACGTTGAAAATCAAAGTCACCAAGCTTGACTATGTCTTTTCCGGTTGTCAGAATTAAATCTGATTCCTCTTTGTCGGCAAGCTGTTTTATTCGTTTCAGCAATTTTTTGGTATATTCCTGATGATCTGAGAGTTCCATGGCATAATCAAGCTGAGCACAGAGAGTAGATACCTGCTTTCTGAGCATTTTAAAATTACCAATGCCGGCAAACAGGAAAACCGATTTATCCTGAAGATATTTAACCGGATAAGATTGTTCTTTTCCGATAATTTCGGTAGCAGCAAACCTTGCATGGTAAATATCAGCGGTCGGATTGTACTGTGAGAGCTGTTCTATCAAGTTGGCTAAATCCCCGGCAAAGTCTGACCGTGTGATTATAATTATATCCGCCCGGGAAAGCCCGGCAAATGACTCCCGCATAAGTCCGTATGGGAATGGTTTCAGATATTTGGATTTCACCCCGGCATCAAAGGTAACTATGTTTAAATCACGATGCAGCTCAAAATGCTGATAGCCGTCATCGACTAAAATAACATCAACGTTTTCTTCTTTTTCCAGATTTATCGCTGCTTCAGATTTTTTAGGTGCGACCGAAAAAATCACATTCGGGAGAAGCTCGGCAAGGTGGCTGACTTCATCTCCGACTTTGGATGCGTCAAGCTGGGCTATTTTATATCCGGGCAGAACAATCGATTCTTCTGATTTCCGACCATATCCTGAGGAAACAATCCCGATATCAAAGCCATCAGTCTCCAGATATTGCGCAATACAGGCAACAATCGGAGTTTTTCCGGTACCGCCAACGGTTATATTCCCGATTGAAACAAGGGGTGTCTCCGTTTTAGCTGTTACCTTTTTAGAGCGTAGATTGAGCTTGAAAGCAAGACGATAGAAAATCGAAGCAATCCATAAAAGAATTGCCGGAAAGAGATACAGCGAAAAACGCCTTCGCCTGATTATTTTTTTCCAAAGTTTTTCAAACATCGTTTAGTCTATGTATAACATATTTTCCGATCAAGGAGGTAGCAGAATTTTCAAGATCAGATGAAGTTTTTTTGGCAAACGACCATTCATTGTTAAAAACGGATAAAACAAGCGAATACAATTCTTCCTCTGAATGAACAATCGCCCCGAAATTATTTTCCTGAATATATTCAGCAGATTCAACAACATTGTAAACAGACTCTCCAAACAATACCGGTGACCCGGCCCAGACCGGTTCCAGCAGATTATGCCCGCCGATATCAACCATTGTTCCGCCAACAAATGAGATATCAGCAGCCAGATACAATTTTTGAAGAAGTCCGAATTTATCAACTAATATGAGTGATTCAAGCTGAGATTCAGAACCAAAAAGTTTAAATGGTATTTTTCTCTTCTGGAGAAGCTCTTTAATCTCACTGATACGGTCAAGATGTCTCGGTGCAATCACCAGATTGAACGTTTTGTGTTCGGTATACATCTTTTCAAACAGGTTTAAAAGAATCTCCTCTTCCCCCGGTCTGGTGGAACCTGCAACCATCAGAAATGAATCAGGTTGAATACCGCATGATTTTTTTATTGCAGCTATTACCTCCGAATCCCGGTCTGTAATCGGAGCATCAAATTTCAAATCTCCGGTTATTTCCATCTTATCATTATTCAGATTAAAATATGCATACCGGTTGAAATCAATATCCGATTTTAAAAAGAGTTTATCATATTTAGCCAAAAGATTTGAAAAGCTGTTCCGAAATATTTTATATTTCCCGAACGCTTTCTCCGACATCCGTCCATTGATTAAAATAATAGGAACATTACGTTCCGATGCCTCCAGAATTGTGTTAGGCCATATTTCTGTTTCAGCAATAATCAAAAGTTTTGGTGATAACATCTCAAATGTTTTTTTCACAATGGAACGTTTATCAAAATGAAAAAAGGAGAGGGATATATCTCTTTCACCATACAATAGTTCCGCGGTACTGTAACCGGCTTTTGTCATCGTTGTCACGTGAATCTTAACATCCGGTTGTTCATTTAAAAGGAAATCAATCAGATGCCCGATTACTTTGACTTCACCGACTGAGGCTGCATGAAGCCATATATCACATTTTTTGAAATGTTCAATCTCACCAAACCGACCCTGCCAGATACGTTCGCTCTCAATAGCCGAGCCCCGGGCGATCCGGGTTGCATATGTCACCAGAGTAATTAAAATATTATAGATAAAGAGCATTTAATTCAGATACTCCAACAAAAGTTCAGCCGTTTTAAGAGATGCTTTGCCGTCTCCGAGAAGCGTAACAGTTTTATTTAATTTTTCCTTTGTCTGTTTGAAATACAGTTCATCTTCTAAAAATTTACTTAACTCCATCGATATTTTCTCCGCTGTCGCCTCATGCTGGATCAATTCCGGAACAATCTTGTTATCCAGTACTAAATTGATAAGTCCGATAGAAGTCAAAGTCACCAAATTTTTTGCGATGAAATAAGTAATATAACCAGTTTTATAAATTATCACCATCGGCCGGCCGATAATCCCAACCTCAAGAGTTGCAGTACCGGAAGCTGAAACAACAAGTTTGGCATCATTGACAACTTTGCGTGCATTATCATACTCAAGAGAAATATACGATTTCATCTCTTCTGTAAGATAAGATTCATAATCCATCAGGTTTTTAATTCCGGCTATCACCGATTTAA
>QQUK01000194.1 GCA_008501655.1 Calditrichota bacterium | reverse complement strand
AGTAAGAATGTCAGTAATATGTCAGATGATGAACTGGCTAATATCAGGAACAGAGAGATCGGATTTGTTTTCCAGACTTTTAATTTACTTCCCAGAGCATCAGCTTTACATAATGTGGAATTACCGCTCATATATAACGGAAGCTCAAGTATGGAAAGAGTCGAACGGGCAGAGAAGGCTTTGCAAAAAGTAGATCTTAGTGACCGTATGACTCATAAACCGTCTGAGTTATCAGGTGGTCAGAGACAAAGAGTTGCAATTGCTCGTGCTTTAGTAAACGATCCGTCACTTCTTTTAGCTGATGAACCTACCGGTAATCTTGACAGTAAAACATCAATAGAAATCATGCGTTTGTTTGATGAGCTTCACCGTCAGGGGAACACTATTATTATCGTGACTCATGAGCGGGATATCGCGCTTCATGCCGATAGAGTGCTTTCGATCCTTGATGGAGAGATTGCCACCGATGAAATAATTACTCAGGAAATGAGAGATAGCGTACATTAAAAGATGATTATCGGCTCAATTTTTAAAATTGCATTTGATGCCTTACGGGCAAATAAACTTCGTTCTGGCCTGACACTCCTCGGTGTTATGATTGGTGTGACTTCAGTTATGACAATTATTTCTGCCTTAGAGGGGATGGCGCAGTCTGTAGAGGATGATTTATCAGCTTTAGGTCCGGCTACTTTTGTTGTACAGAGAATCGGGATTGTAACCTCAGATGAAATGTATTTGAAAAAGCGAAAAAGAAAACCTATTTCAGATAAAGCAGTCGAACAGATTGAAGAACGATGCACTTATTGTGAAAAAATATCCCCGAGAGCTTTTAATCGAGCGAGCGTCAAATACAGGGATAAAGCGCTGCGAAGAGTTTTAATAGGCGGGGCAACTTCAAATTATATTGATATTGTTGATCTTGAAGTTGCACAAGGGAGATTTCATTCATACGAAGATGATATCTACAAAAAGAATGTCGCTTTTGTCGGTGACCAGATTCGGGAAGAGTTTTTCGAAGGTGTTGACCCCATAGGAAAAGAAATAAAAGTCGGTTCACAGAAATATACTATTATTGGTGTCTGTAAAAAAATGGGTTCAACCTTCGGTGAAAGCAGAGATAATTTTGTTGTAGTCCCTTTATCAGCGTATAAAAAACAGTTTGGAACACCCAGAAGGGGATTAAGTCTTGTCATCAAAGCAAATTCAGTTGAACAGCTCGAAGATGCGATGGATCAGACACGGATGATTTTACGGGCACAGCGTCATGTTCCTTTTAATGAAGAAGATGATTTTGATATGATGACAGCTGATTCAATTTTAGAAGTATTAAATAATTTAACAAAATATATAAGATTTGGTCTGGTTGGTATATCTTCGATTTCACTTGTCGTTGGTGGAATTGTTGTGATGAATATTATGATGGTTTCAGTAACGGAACGTACCCGCGAAATCGGCATCAGGAAATCTCTTGGAGCCAAGCAGAAGCATATTCTTGTCCAGTTTATCTTTGAATCATTGATGCTGACTTTTACAGGCGGTGTTGTCGGCATTGTTCTTGGATACATAATTGCCCAATCTCTTATAAGTATGATTGGTATGCAGATTTCACCATCGGCACTCGCTATTTTCTCGGGATTAAGTATATCCTCCGGTACAGGACTAATATTTGGAATTTATCCGGCGATGAAAGCAGCAAGGCTTGATCCTATAAAAGCGCTCAGTTACGAGTAATATCATGATATTGACTTTTGTTGAAATCAAAGACGCAATAATCATGGCGCTTACTGCATTGCGTTCAAATAAACTTCGTTCAGGATTAACTATTCTTGGAGTAATGGTTGGTGTCAGTTCTGTAATCGGGATGGCAGCAATTATTGATGGGCTTAACGGTGCAATGGATCAGGAAATTGATCAGTTGGGTTCAAACATTATCATGGTGAGCCGTTTTAAATCTAATGTCGACTGGGATGAGTTAACTCCAGAACAAAGAAACAGACCGCAGATTGAAGAGGGAGAGGCATTGGCAATCAAGGAAAACTGTCCCCTTATTGATGGTGTAGCTCCTCAGAACCACTACTATGTCAATGGCGGCAACGAAGCAAAATTTAAAAACAGAAAATATGTAAGCCCGCAGGTAATAGGTTCGTGGCCGGATTATATAAAAGTTAACAATAAAGAGATTTCTGAAGGAAGATTTATTACCAATCTGGATAATCAAATTCGGTTGATGGTTTGCGTTATAGGTGCTGATGTTCGGGAAACCCTCTTTCCGTATGGCGAAGATGCTGTTGGGCAACAAATACGCGTCAATGGGAGCAGATTTGAAGTCATTGGTGTAATGGAAAAAGTAAAATCAAATTTCGAAAACAGTGAAGTAAATCAAATGGTTTTAATGCCTTTGGAAACATCCAAAAAACTCTATCCCTGGGATGAAGCACTTACATTATTTGTGAAGCCTCGCTCTATGGCGGTCATGGATCAAGCTATGGATGAGGTGATAGCAGCTTTAAGGATCCATAGAAAATTATTATTTAATCAAGAAAATAATTTCGCTCTGGAAACCCAGCAGCAGATTAAAGATATGATCGGAAACATAACGCAATATATTTATATGGCTATGATTGTCATAACATCAGTAGGGCTAATGGTTGGAGGTATTGGTGTGATGAATATAATGTTGGTTTCTGTGACAGAACGGACCAGAGAAATCGGAATTCGAAAAGCAATAGGGGCAAAACGTACAAATATTATTATACAGTTTCTTACAGAAGCTATGACCTTATCAGGAGCTGGTGGTGTCATAGGTGTATTGATCGGCGTATCTCTTGGAGTTCTTGTAAACGGAATCATAGGATGGCCAATAACTGTTTCCGTTCTATGGATTACTATAGGCTTTTTAGTCTCAGTTTCCGTTGGGTTAGCCTCAGGTGTATATCCTGCGATGAAAGCCTCAAGATTAGATCCTATCGAAGCACTCAGGTACGAATAATATGATACTTTCTTTTGTTGAAATCAAAGATGCTATACTAATGGCACTGTCATCACTCAGGTCAAATAAACTTCGTTCCGGTTTAACAATTCTCGGAGTTATGGTCGGAGTTAGTTCTGTAATCGGTATGGCAGCTATAATTGATGGTCTCAATGGTGCAATGGATGAAGAGATTGACGCACTCGGTTCGAATGTCATCTGGATAACAAAGTTTGCACCGAATGTAGACAGGGATGACCTTACCGAGGAAGATAGAAACCGTCCTTACATTACAGAGGGCGAGGCGGATGCAATACTTGAGAATTGTGAGTTTGTTGATGGTGTTTCTCCGCAAAATTACTATTTTCAGCCAGGTGGAAATGAAGCTAAGTATAAAAATAATAAATTCTCTAATCCTCAGTTGATGGGCACCTGGCCGGACTATGTAACAGTTAATAACAAAATTGTTACTTCAGGCAGATTCATCTCTTATACAGATCAGCAATTTCGTGCTATGGTATGTGTGATCGGTGCTGATGTTGCCAGTACTTTGTTTAATCAGGAAGATCCGCTGGAAAAAGAGATTCGGGTGAACGGAAACAAATATCGGGTCATTGGTGTCCTTGAATAAACAGAATCGAATTTTGGTGATAATGGTACTAACAATTTGGTGGCAACCCCGCTTTCAACATTTAAAAAGATTCATCCATGGGAAGAAGAACTTTTTCTGGCAGCACGGGCGACATCTTATGAGAATATGAATTTAGCAATTGATGAAATCACCGGTGTTCTTCGAAATTATAGAAAAGTACCATTTAATAAACCTGATAATTTTGCCCTTTCAACCCAGGACCAATTTAAAGATTTTATCGCAGGAATTACTGACTATATCTACATTGTAATGATTATTATCACCTCTGTAGGACTCATGGTTGGAGGTATCGGAGTTATGAATATTATGCTTGTCTCTGTAACCGAACGAACCAGAGAAATCGGGGTGAGAAAAGCGATCGGTGCCAAGCGGATGAATATTATTATTCAGTTCCTTACCGAGGCAATGACATTGTCCGGAACTGGTGGACTTATTGGTGTACTTTTTGGAGTTTCACTCGGTTTGATAATTAATGGCATCTTAGGCTGGCCGATCACCGTTTCGATGTTCTGGATATCCATTGGATTTTTTGTGTCAGTTTCAGTAGGACTAATCTCCGGTGTCTATCCGGCGATGAAAGCCTCTAAATTAGACCCGATTGAAGCTCTGAGATACGAATAGTCATGTTTTTATTCAACTAAATCCTCAGTATAAACGTCTATTTTTTATATTGTTACAGCGTTGGTTTCTATTTATTATGGAACAGAGCATATTTATATTTGTTTGAGAATTATGAGAAAACTTGCAATTATATCAATTTTATTCTTATTCGCCTTATCTGCAACTTTGTCAGCACAGGCATTTCGAACGTCTAAAAAGCCGGCTGAAGATAATTTTATAATAGATTATGCTTCATTTTATTCCGATTCTCTGGATAACAAATCACGCCTTGAAGTTTATTATCAGATATATAATCCGATTTTGTCTTTCGAAGATATGGATGACTATTTTGAAGCCGAATACGAAATCACAGTCAGAGTTATTAAAGATGATCGTGTTGTAGATTCTTATACTCATAATCAAACGGTCCGAGTTGATAGTAAGCAGAAAGCATTATCAAAATATAATTACCGTACCAATCAGGTAAATTTCCAGTTAAAACCGGATAAATACGAAATTGTAGCTACGCTATTTGATATCAAAAAGAATAAAGAGATTGACCGAAAACTTAAACTAAAGCTTGAAAAACATGGGAATAAACGGCCGGTTATTTCAGATATCGAATTAGTACAGGCTATTGCTCCGGCAGGTGAAGATTATTCTATTTTTGATAAAGGGAGTTTACGCTTAATTCCATCTGTTCGTCATAAATATGGGCAGTCAGGAGATATGAAGCTTTTCTTCTATCTTGAAATATATCAGGGTAAAGAAAAATCTGATGATATTGTTGTAGAAACGGTTCTGCGTCACCATACCAAAGGGATGTTGTATCGGGATACTTTAACAGCGGTGTTTGATGAACCTGTAATCCGCCAGTTCAGAGAAATATCGCTCGCAGATTTACGGCCGGGAGAGTTTGAGCTATTTGTTTCTTTGCGGGGTAGACGATATAAAAAAATAGACGTAAAATACAAAGATTTTGAACTTGTCTGGACACCACAGGCGATGATTAAATTTGATTATGACGTTTTAGTCAGTCAGATCGAGATGATCGCGGATAAAAATGAGACAGAAATATTAAAAGATAAAGAAACATTTGAAGAAAGATATAACGCATTTAATACTTTCTGGGAAACTAAAGATCCGACTCCGGGTACGTATGAGAATGAAGTGAAATCTGAATTTTACCGGCGTATTTCAGTCGCTAATCAGAATTTCTCATATATTTATAATAATGGCTGGCGCACTGACCGTGGAAGAATTTATATTCTCTATGGTGAGCCCGATCAGGTTGATGATTATCCAATTGTTCCGGATAGACGTCCATATCAGGAATGGCATTATTATACCGGTTCACAATACAGGAAGTTTGTGTTTGTTGATGTTAATTTAGATGGCGATTACAGATTAGTTTATCCGTATGATGGTCTGTATCAGCGACCGGATTTTTAAAAGGAGTTATTGTTGAGAAAATATTTATTTATTCTTTTACTTTTGACCGGATTTGTGTGTACTGGTTCAATTATTAAAGCAAGTGAAATTGCGGTCTATGCTAATGCAACTGTTTATGAAAATCCTGCTTTTGATACTGTGGCTCTTGTTGAGTTTCCTTTTTCAGTAAACAGAGATGAGTTTGAATTTTACAAATCAGACTCAACTTCGGATAAGTTGGTAGCCCGTATTTTTGCTCAAGTCGATTTATATAATGCAGCCGGTAAAGCCATTGATTCAAATACGGTTTATTTCTCTGTCTCGGTGCAAAATAAAATAGAGGCTGTTAAAAAAGATTTCAGGATATTTAATAAGATAGATCTTTTATGTAAACCCGGTATATACAATGCCCGCATTACCGTTATTGATGTTGTCAGCAAGAACAAAGGAACTTTCTATATTGAAAACATTAATGTTATCCCGCCTCCAAAAGATAATATAAATATCAGCGGTGTGAATCTTGCCTATATGTTACATTATGTCGGTACGGAGGGTATGGAGAAATATCCAAACACATTTATTAATGGTTATTCAGTATTCATTAATCCGATTGCTGTTTTTTCTCAAAAAGATACAATGATGCATGTTTATGGCGAAATTTATAATCTTTCCTATACCGATAATTCAAATGGTAAATATCAGATCCTCTATAATGCTTTACGAGAAAACGGTGAACTCTATAAAATGCTCGGTTCATCGATAAACAAAAAGCCGGGAAGCTCGGTCGTTTTTACAAAAGGATTTAATATCAGCGATATACCAAAAGGTCATTATGATCTTCAGATAATTGCCGCAGATATAGATTCTAAATCTATTGATACTTTGCTGTTCCCGTTCCATAAAATAATTACAGAAGAAGTCATGCTTGCTGCAAAGGATATACGAAAATTTAAAGATCCGTATGATACCCTTTCATTAAGTCAAAAATTACAATTGGTCACTTATTTACTTAATGGAGAGCAGCTACAGACTCTTAAAAATTTGGGTGAAGTAGGCAAGGAGAATTACCTCCAGATGTTCTGGCAGGACAATGATTCAATTCCGTCCACATCGATTAATGAGTTCAGAAACGAAATCCTGAATCGGTTCTATTATGTAAACGAAAACTTTTCAACTGATGAATTTAAAACAAACGGCTGGAAGACCGATCGTGCCAGAATATTAATGAAGTATGGAATATGGGAAGAGCGGGATGATCATGAGGCACCGATGGGAGGAAGTCCCTTTGTTATTTGGGAATACAACTCAATCGGTGGCGGACTCATATTTGTTTTTGAGGATAACCGGGGTGATGATGAGTACCGGTTAGTGCATTCAAATGCTATAGGAGAAAGATTCAGTCCGACCTGGGATGACCGGATTAAACGAGGATTTATGGATTTCCTGGAACGATAGATAAGAATATAAAAAAGCCGTCTGATAAGACGGCTTTTTTATTCTTCTTCATGAATAAATATTAGTGACCTTTTGTTGATGAAGTCGGGGACGATGAAGATCGAACAGACCGTTTTACCGGAACTGTAAATCTTGATGTTTTCTCATCATTACATTCAATCGTAAATGACTTTTCAAAATTCTGCTTGAGAACTTCACTCTTCAGAATTACTACTCCTTTACCGGTCTCGTTCGGTCCGATCGATGCTGGAATTTCAATATCAAAGAAATCTGTTGCGTATGATATAGTCGTCAGGTCAATTTTTGTATCAGATACATTTTTAATCTCAAATTCAATCCGGTCTCTTACTTTTTCTCCATATTGGGATAAATCAAGTTTGTAAGGCTGCATGATTAATGGATATGTTGAATCCGGACGGGTAACAACATTAGCAATGATCTGCACCCGTTTATCCGGAGGACCTTCATTAGTCTGAATCTTCGGACGTTTTGTAATACGGGTTGAGTATTTTTTTGTGCTGAATATTATTTCAAGTTTTGTGCTGTCACCGACAGCGAGCTCATTTTTTTCTAAAGGAGCTTTTGTGCATCCTCAGCCGGGGATTACTTTAAGAATTTTAAGACTGTCATCACCTGTTGATTTCAGCCAGAAGATATGAGAGATTTTAGAGTTCTGCGGAACATATCCAAAATCAAACACCGACTCCGGCATTGTCATACGAGGTGCAGCTGATAATGCTGATGCTATGAGTACAACAATCATAAACGACATCGCAATGGCAAGTTTTTTCATTTTTGGTTGTTATCCTTTCGTTGTTTTTATTTGCTGAATATTTTTCTTCTGATTGGTATGGTTATTTTTGTATCCGGATTGTCAACAGAAACAATGGTGACTGAAGTTGTAAACTCTGAATCTAAATACTCTTTTTTGACTTTCACAGTCCCTACACCTTTTGAGCCGGGTTCAATTGATTCCGGTAATTTAATTTCGCACTCTTTCGGGAGTTCTGTTACTATTTTGAATTGTACCGATCGATCCGAATGATTTGTTAATGTGAATTTCATCTCATCTACTGAATCATCTTTATATTTTGATAACTCAAATTTATATGGTACTAAGGATACCGGCTGGAGTTTATCAAGAGTTTTGTACGCTTCACCGGTTAGGTAGATACGATAAGGATCTGATGATGCATTAGTAAAAATATAGGGGTATCGTCCTACTGAGAAAATTTTATTTCCGATTTTCCATTCAATACCGACCTTGACTGAATCACCGGGAGGGAGGGTATCCTTGACAGTTTCCATCAGGGCGCAGGCGCAACCTGTTTTAATATTATTGATAATAAGGGTATCTGTCCCGGTAGATTTAAACCAGAAATGCTTATAAACAATCGAATTTGCAGGAATTGCCCCAAAATCAAATCTCTGTTCTGAAATCTCAAGTTTAGGTCCTGCTAATAGAGAGGTAGAGCAGAGACAAATTATAATAATCTGTAATTTTAGAGTCTTTTTCATCTTATTTTCTTATACCTTTGATTAAGCGAAAGTTTCCAGTTGTAAATTCCGCATAATATATTTAAAGACATATGTTTAGTCAAGAAGGTTACGTTTTTTCTCGGAATTCGATAACTTTTGTAAGTTGTTATAAATCAAAGATTTTGGATGGATTTAAGATGTTTTTCGGGTCAAACTGAGATTTTATTTTTCTCATCAGTTCAACTGAGTTTTTATGCTCTAGTTCAAAGAGGTTTTTATGACCCAGTCCGATACCATGTTCTCCGGAAATCGTACCTTCAAATTCAACTGCCTTTTTTATTATCTCATCATTAACATGCAAAGCTTTTGTCCATTCAGAGATATTTGATTGGTCAGCTAAAATAAGTGCATGGAGTAGCCCTAAGCCGACATGACCGAAAGTGTGAATCATGATATCATTATCAGCTGATAATTTATAGCAATACTCAACCATATCTGGGAGCCTGGAGATAGGGAATGCGACATCATTTCGGATGATAGTATATCCCGGTTTGCGATATTTAATAGAATCGGTAATATAGTGCCTGATTTCCCATGGATTCTGTTCAGATTTAAGTTCAAATTCAAGACCACCGAGTTCTTCACAGATAGATCCTGCAAGCTCTTTATTTGAGTTGACCGTTTCAGTTGATCCGTGAAATTCTAGAAAAAGTGCGGGGGTTTCATCAAGCCCATAATCCTTGAGCTTATTCAGAGCTTCCATCACTTTTTTATCAAGAAATTCAATAGCAGCGACATCGATTCCATATTTGCAGATTTCTGATACAGCTTTGGCGGCATTGAGTTCATTTTCAAACTTGTATGCTGTTTTAAGCGTTCCCTCGGGCAATCCGGATAATTTCAGGGTGATAGAGGCTATAATACCAAGAGTTCCCTCAGAGCCGCAAATCAGCTCGACAAGGTTATATCCGCTTGAGCGTTTAACAGCCCGATTTCCGATTTTGTATAATTTCCCGGTTCCATCAATAATTTCCAGTTCGAGGATATACTCTTTCGTACCTCCGTATTTGACAGAATATATTCCTGATGCATTGGTTGAAACCATGCCGCCAACCGATGCGATATCCCCGGAGCCTCCCGGTGAAGGTGGGAAAAATAGCCCATATTGCTTTAAGTTATTATTTAAGTTATCGTATATAATGCCCGGCTGTACTTTGACTTGGAGGTCGTCTTCCCAGAACTCTAAAACACTTGTCATTTTGCTGAGATCGAGAACAATAGCATGCTCAGATGGGATTGTTGAACCTTCTAAAGCAGAACCGGCCCCCCTGGTCGTGATCGGAATATCTTGTTCATAACAATAACGAACAACTTTTTGAATATCCTCAGTTGACTCAGCCCATATTACAGCCAGAGGAGTGACTCCCGGGAGGGTGGATTCATCTTTTGATACAACAGCTAATTGATCCGGGTGTACCGAAACCTGGTCTGCTGTTAGTAATGCAGATATATCTTCTGAAAGCGACATAAATTGTTATTCGATATTTCTTAAGGCTAAGAAAAATGGCTCCCAGTCAGCTATGATTTGAGGTTTTGAATCAAACAATTTTTTATCATCTTCAGACAGTATGTTTTTATCGACTATAACAAGCAAGACATATTCCGAGAACCAGTCATCATACATATACCAGAATCCATCATCACCGGCCTTTTTTCCCCAGCTGTTTTCTACCAGCCATTTTCGGTTTTCACCGGCTTTTGTAGTATCAATACCCGTTATAACCATAGCATGAGAAGGTGTAACGTCATTGTAAGCAAGTCTCTCTTTTTTAGTCATAGTGAAATCAATGCCAAAAATCTTTTCGTAATCATAAATACCGGTTTTCATAATAGCATCATCACGGTAGTTTTCTTTACCGACGTCACAGGCAAACCAAACAGCCTGACTGTCGAGCAACGATTGACGGGTATATGCTTTTAATTTCTCAATAGGAAGATTGATAACTTCAAAATCATCATTTTCATAGATATTCCGACTTGCTTCCATGCGGTAAAGTTTGTTGTACTCCATCGTGGGATTATTTACAACGGCAACATATTCAGGCATATTCTCACCAAAAAATTCATTATAGAATGATTTCGGAGTATACTCATTTTCAACGATGACTTTTTCTTTCATCAAAGTATCTTCTTTATCTTTGTATTCATAACGATAGACAAATTCAGTAGGCGGAGTACAATAGTTATACACTAAAAGTTTATAGACATCAGCAAGCATTTCATCTTTTCGTTTTCTCAAATCTTTTTCA
>QQUK01000010.1 GCA_008501655.1 Calditrichota bacterium | reverse complement strand
AAAACTCAGATTGATAATATCAGCACCGTGATTTATTGCCCAGTTAATAGATTTAGTCAGAGTAAACTGGTCAGAGATACCATTTTCATCAAAAGCACGAATTGGCATAATGGTACACTCCGGTGCTGTTAACAGAATAAGACCCGTGACAAAAGTCCCATGATCAGTATTTGGAGGATTAATATTTTGATTATTATTACCGGTGATGTAATCATGATAAAACACAATATTGGCCTCTTCGAACAAGGGATGCTCAATAGCTAATCCATTATCAATTACAGCAACAACCACACCTTCCCCTTTTGATAGTACTTGAGCTGAATCAATACCTATAGAATAGTTGCCAGATTGTTCATAAAAATTTATCGGTTCAACACCTAAATTGAAAACCGGCCGGTTTTCGTCAGGGAAACCCTGGCTTATCTGAAATACTTCTGGCAGTCCTACAGTAGCATTTTCAGAGACATTTAATACTCTTTTATCATCATTCAATAAATCAATGACGACACTAAGCTCTCTGTCATCGGGAATGTTTAACAGGAATGTCTTTTTTACGTAAATGGAGTCTGAAACAATTAAATTATAATCAAGCGCAATATCATCAATCTGTTTACTGCTCTTTACTTTTACGATGATTTGGTCTTCCCGAACCTGCCGAACCTCTGCGAACAGAGATTGAACTAAAATTATTAACAGCAGGACAAGACTATACGTAAATACTTTTTGCTTCATTTTCATAAGATCACTCTATACTTTCACACTCGCTCTTTTTATCCAATTAGTACAAATGCACCCCAATATGCAGGGTTCTCAATTTCTTTAGATAACGTATTTACAGCTTTTTGATATGATTCATGTACGTTATCAGATACTTTTAAATTTTTATAAAACTCAGTCATAAACTTCATAGTAACAGTATCATGCACGTGCCAAAGTGAAGCAAGTACATAGCGGGATCCGGCGCGGTAAAAGGTTTTCGCTAAAGAAAACGTATTACCATAATTTAACCCAGGAGCGGCAGTTTGGCAACCAGAAAGTGTTACTAAATGGGAATTTATAGGATTATGAGTCAAATCAAATGGGAAAAATATATCATCAGCAAGCAGGATTCTGGAAAATAATGGGTTCTCGGAAGATCTTGATGCATGAGTTGCAATATGTATAAATCCATTAGAACTTGCTAAAGCATTTCTGAAATTATCTATTTTAACATTTTTATTACAATATAACTGAGCATTCCGAAACTTTTTCTTAATTGCCTTGCCCTCTTGTTCAGCCATAGGAATATTTCCTGATGAAAGAGCAAAGATAGAATTTTCAGAATCCTGATACCTGACTTTCTGGTCGGGTTCATTAATATCAGAAACATCAATTATAAGTTTCAGTTGGTACATATCTTTTACATAGCTTCCTTCACTATTAACCAGAGCATGGAAAGGTATCTGGTTCAGGAGTTGATCGGCTAAAATATAAACTTTCTCAATATTTTTAGCCGGTTTCAACGGCTTGAATATAACATCATATAAGTTCTCAAGAATTTTCTTAATGGACTCAGAATTGTTTCTGTTTTTAGAATATCCTGATACTGTCTGCTCAAACAAAAACTGCAATTTTCTGATATCAGACTTCAGTTGGTCAACAGAAATATCCAAGTTGACAAACTCGACTGAATCAGAATAATTGACAAATGCACCAACGACAGAACTGGAAATAAAATAATTAATTAATACATCTGAATCCTTCAGAATAAAATTGCTCTTTTTAGATTTTTGTCTTAAAATGTTCGGTGTTGATTTTTGAAGGGAGCGTATTTTGTTTTCGTACTGCCACAGTTTAATTTCAATCTGAGATACAGAATTCTCTGATGTTAACTGGCGGGTATCTTTCTGCGGAAATTTATATGATTTCAAAAGCTGTGCCCTCAGAGCTTCGATTGACTCGATAAGTTTTACCGGCACATTTTTCATAAGTTTTTCCTGTGGAACGATCTTCTGATTTAACAGAGAAAGGGCATTCAGATTAGTAATAAATGAACTTTCCGTTTTACCAAGTTTCAAAAACGATTCCACTAATCGTGCATATATCTTATATTTATCAACAGCAAAGAAAAAGCGAATTTCATCCTGATGAAGTGATGAGAGCATCTTCTCGACAACATCAATTGCAAGCTTATACTCTACAACAGCATTCTCATATTCTTCTACGGAAAAATAATATTCCCCAACAACAAAATGTAGAAGCCGTTTCTGATCCATCGTCAATGATTCATCAGCAAGTTTTGTAATATAAGCAAATGCGTTTTTGAGTTTTCCAACCTTTAAAAGAGTCTCGACATGAGCAATTTCTGCATCATGCTGCCTGCGAACGTCCTTGCTTTTGGCAAAATAACGCTTTGCATCGATTGCAGCTGATGATGCATTTGAAAGATCACCCTTACTTTGATAAACACGGTTCCTCGCAAAATGAATCATACCAAGCCAGAGATCATTCTTTTCATTAACAAATATATCTTCAGCTTCCTCAAGAATCTCTTCAGCGTTCCCTAAGTCACCAAGTTCCATCTTGGCAATTGCGATAAAATACAATGCTTTCCCTTTTTCGTAGGTCATTTTCATAGCATCAAGCTTTTCAATGATCGTCTCACAAAGCAATATCGTCATACCGTACTGATTGAGATTGATATTGATTTCTGCTAAATCAAGCTGTGTTACCATTGCTGTTTTTTT
>QQUK01000184.1 GCA_008501655.1 Calditrichota bacterium | reverse complement strand
TTGATTTTTGAACTTTTAAATATATAACTTTGTATTAGTAAAGAGGTTATTAAAAAGGCAAAATTTATTATTTTAGCATTTTTTATTGACTCGAATTTTGTTATGTCTTATTTTTAAATGATATAACATAGAAATAAAAATTGAATGGAAATAGAGGATTATTTACAACGTATCAGGAGGAATGATATCGACAAATTAAGCTAATGATTATTTTATCGAAACATTGTAAAGTTTTAAAAAAATGAAAAACGAAAATAAAAATTGCATGGAGGCTTTTATAATATGAAAGCTAAATTATTTACTTTAGTCCTCGCCATTGTTGTAATGGCTGCAGGACTCTCATACGGTCAGTCACTTTCTTTAGAATCAACAACCGGGCTATGGCACAATCAGCCTGATTCTATTAATGCTGACAGTATGGTTGTTTTTAGTCTCAGATTAACTGTAGACGGCAACAATCATACAGGTATTACAAATGGTTTCAGAGTATATTCACCGGATGCTGCAACATGGACTACAACTGTTCCGGATACGAATTCTATCGGATTGGATGCCTGGTTTGACCTGGTATTCTCAATGAACACATTCTCCGTTGACGGTGTCGCTTCTGATACAGTCGGTTTTGGCGGAGCTTCATTGTTTGCATCAGGTATTCCGGCAAACACAGATGAAGTTGCTTATACAATTACTATCGGTCCATTAAGCAACGCTGATCATGGTAAAACTATCTGTCTTGACTCTTCCTGGTATGAGCCAACTGGCGTATGGAAATGGGCTGGTCCGGATGCTACTCCTTCATGGGATGGTCCACACTGTTTCACAGTTGTAGACGAAGCTTCCGATGTTGTTGCTGATGGAAACGGTCTTCCGACTTCATTCTCACTTTCTCAGAACTATCCGAATCCGTTCAACCCGACAACAAACATCAGTTTTGATCTTCCGAAAAAATCTGATGTAGTTCTGACCATTTATAATGTTACCGGTCAGAAAGTCACCGAAATCTCAGATTCATATGACGCTGGTAGTCACACTATTAACTGGGACGCATCCAATAATGCTTCCGGTATTTACTTCTACAAATTGAACGCTGGTGATTTCACAGATACTAAGAAAATGATGCTTATTAAATAAGTAGATTTACAATCAGTTCTAAAAGCCCGCTATTTCAGCGGGCTTTTTTTGTGTAAAAAGTGCAGTTTTTGAAATACGCTCTTGTAAGCCTATGGTCTACAGGGGATTACATCTTTGATGTTGACTTCATAGAACTATTTCGCTATTATGAATGTCAGACATTACTGAGATAAAAAGTTAACTTATTGATAGATAAGGCATTATGTTAGGAATAATTGGTAATAAATTTTCAATCGGGAAAGAAACATATCATCCGTTTTCTGCCGAGCTGCATTATTTTAGAATTGATAAAAGATACTGGTCGATCTGTTTTGAACGAATCAAAAGAGCCGGTTTTCGTATTATAACAACAGCTGTTCCCTGGAATATTCATCAGGATAATAAAAAACAATTCGATTTTGGCGGATTTGAAGACCCGAAGAAGGATTTAATCGTATTTTTAGAACTGGCCAGAGAGTTTGGTTTCAAAGTCATTCTCCGTCCCGGACCATGGGTCGCCGGTCAGCTTGAAAATGGCGGACTGCCTAAATATCTATTCCATGATATCAAAGTTTTTGCCCGTGATTCTCAGGGTAATGAAATTAAATTTGACAAAGAGTACGGAGTTGAAATGGGGTATCTGCCAAGTTACCTGCATTCTAACTTTCAGTATCACTTAAAATCTTATTTCAAAGCCTTTATCGAAACCACTAAAAACTATGTTCATCCCCGCGGTCCGATATTTATGGTTGAACTTGATTATGAAACGTCATTCCATCGGTTACTTGATCCCTCATCGGCTGACTACAATCCTGATGTTCTCGAACGATACTATACTGAGTTTTTGGAAGAAGAGTATGATGAGATTAAAAAACTGAATTCTCTTTACAAAGAGAAAAATGACAGTTTTGAAGGAGTGCAGCCTCCTCGAAAATTCGATGATTTAACAATCAAAGATTATCCAAAAGTTTTTGACTGGTTCAGATTCAGAGAATATATGCTCAACACATATCTTGAACAACTGGAAGATATCTTTAAAGCATACACGGTAGAGCCTCTTATTTTCCGTTCACTTTATTTTGCTAAAAATGATCTTCTTCCGGCATTTAACCTGGTGCCGAATGACCGTTCTCCATTCCTGGGAAGTAATGTTTTCCCGGAAGGAAACTTCTTTGACCTTTCAGTTAAAGCCCGTTTCTTAAAATCGGAATATGGTTTCGCTTACGCATCCTCATTTACATCGGGTGCAGCAGCTGAAGAACCGGAACGTGAAGAACAGATTGCTCCTATCGAGGACAACACCCGTCGTTTTTATCTGGCAGCTGGTCTTTCCGCTGGTTTTAAAGGTCTGAATCATTACATGTTTGTAAACCGGGAAAAATGGTACGGGGCACCTCTTTTCAATGACGGAACTATCTCTAAAGGCTACAACCTGATGAAACAATTCAATAATCGCCTGATGGAGATCGGTATTGAAGAGATGGAAACAAAACCGGAAATCGGAGTTGTTGGAAACAGACGCTATTCCTGGCTTGCTAAAACTCAATCCAAGAAGGAATTTCCTTATATTCAGAAACTTGTTAATGAATCGACTGTTGGTATTTGCCGTGATCTCAT
>QQUK01000308.1 GCA_008501655.1 Calditrichota bacterium | reverse complement strand
GATAGCATGTTTTACAGACTCAACTTCACGGGAAAGCCCGTAAAATGCTGAGTTCGTCAATCGGAGAACTTTGGCAGACATTGCCGGATCTTCTGAAAGAATCGATGCAATCTGTTCAGCTGAGACGTTTGGATCGTTGATAACTTTTTGAATCTGGTGAAATACAATCGGAGGGGTTGGTAGATTCCGAATGTTGGATATCACTCGTTTGACTTTACTATCAATTGCTAAAGTGGTCATTTAATCACTCCGCCTTTATATCAATTATTTCTTCTCTTATCGTGTTACTTAATTTTTCGGTTATTTCCTCAATAACTTTATCCGTCTCATAAAAGCCGGCTTCAATCTTATTTCTGATTTTCATCAACTTCAGGGATATTTTTTTATCCGTGTCAACAGACTGACCTTTTGAGCTATCAGCAATTTCCTTTAATTTATTTCTACCTTCATTTGAAATTGTCACGTAATCTTCCACTGCTGAGTTTCTTGATGTCTGCTGAACTACCTGATTCTTTTTTTCCTGTTCGACTTCCGGCAGTTTAACCGGATTCGGGTTGTTTCCTATTTTCATCTTTTACCTTCTTTCCTATAAAGGTTTATTATTATCCTTTTCCGTCTATAAACTGAGGAGATTTTGTATCTGAAGATATATAGTTCAGGATTTTTTCTGAATTCTTCAGCTCACCGAGTTCCTCTTTTATCCGGGTGTGTTTTGCATTTACATATGCTTCATTATCCTGCACAACACTCATACATTTTTTAACAAGGGTGGTAATCGACTTTACCAGTTTTCGTACATTCGGCGAAATTGATGCTAATCGAAACAGTTTCGGGTTTTTATTTTTAATAAAGGTAATCTTCTCTTCCGATTGCTGTATTCGCTTATGGCATCGTTCCACCTCGGCATAGATATCAAGCAGGTTTTCATCTTTGTTATATTTTATGATATCTTTCTGCTTGTCTAAAAGGACATATAAAGACTGGTAAAAAGTATATTCTTCCCTCAGGATCTTTACCAATTCTTTTTCGAGCTGACTGATTGCATTTTGTTCCATATTTAGGCTGACATCTCAATATTAATTGTTTGTTCCTGCTGAGTCTGTTTCTGCTCGTCAGAATTGTTTTCCTGAATTTGTTCCTGCTGAGCTGTTTTCAGATCAACCCATCCATCTCTCAAATTTGAGAGTACCGTAATATTTTCATCAATAGCATTTAAATCTTTTGTTGCATCGATAACATTCATCTGATTGATAGTGAAGGCATATAATTTACTCAATTGCTCAGCAATCTCTCCGCCTTTTTCCATATCAAGCGTTGTGAACAGATGGGTAACGAATTTATTAGCTTTTTCAAGATGAATCCGTCCGTTATTGTATTCTTCTTTTTCGAACTGTTCCCTGGTTTGTCTTAATGATGTTATAGCACCATCATATACTTTGATAATAAGGTCCAACTGAGATTTACCGAGTGTGTCTGCGGTCTGATATGCTTTTAATTTGCCATCCATGGTATTTCCTCTTTTTATCTATTGTTTGAAGACTTCCAATTTAAATTTATACCTGCCAGTTGATTTGTTAGAAACTCCGATTCCGAGTTCAGTTTACTTAAAGCGGTTTCCATATCATAAAACTGTGAAAAGAGGAATTCTCTTCTCAAAGTTAATCGTTCATCGATATCGGCAATACGGTTAGTCATATTTTCAATCTGTTTTTGTTCAGAAGATATTTTTCTGTCGAAGATACCTGTTGTTGATTTTGTTACTGAACGAATGAATTCTGCTTGTTTTGATGCAACACCTTTGGTTACCGAAAGAGTGCCTTCAAATCCATCGGTCAGATCAGCATCTGTCAGAGTGATTTTAAGCTGGATTCCTTCAGTTGTTTCATTATCTTCAAGACCGCTTAAAATCTGACCTTTACCCTTAGCTTCTTCCCCATTAATAGTTCCCTCGACATCGAGACCCTTATAGTAGGTTCCGCCATCCAGAGAAAGAATATTATAAACTGAATCTTGAATAGCAGTATCCATCTCAATTTTTGAACTACTCCCGTATGACCCTGATTTAAAATCGATATAGCCGGTACCGTCACCGTTATCGACCCATTCGACAACAATCGAACGATTTCCTACTTTTGAATCATTATTTATTTTTTCCTGAAGTTCTTCGATAATCTCATCAGAAGATGTATATGTTCTTGCTGTTAGAAGTATTTCGTCTGAGAGCAATCCGTCTACTTTTAATTTTATCCTGTTATTTGTATCATCAAGAATAATATTGGCCGTCGAAGGGTCGTTTAATGAACCACCTTTGAAGCCGCCTTTAGTCGCTGCCTGAGTGATATCAATATTAAACTCATAATCATCTTTTGTCGCTTCATTTGAAGAGAGATATTCAATACCGGAGTTTGTACTTTTTCCGGTTGAGGTGAACAAAGCAATAACATCATCCAAAGAATCCCGTAGTGCATCTTCAAACCTGGATGAGTCAACGATCCCCAAAGTACCGTCAGCTTTTGTACGTATCCCAACAGCATATAACTGGTTATACTTAGAATCGATACCATCGACTACCGAGCCGATATTTCTTCTCATTGAATTTGTGATTGACCAGACAGTAGTATCACCAAACAGCGGCGGAGCATCTTTACCTTCTGTATATGTATTTTGAGCATCAATAAACTGAACAACATCATTATATGATTTGATGAAAGATTCTACTTTGGAACGA
>QQUK01000298.1 GCA_008501655.1 Calditrichota bacterium | reverse complement strand
CAATCAACGGAACCCCAACGATAACGACTCCATCACTTCCTGATTGGACTGCAGGATATGCATTTTCTCAGCAGTTAGCAGCAGTTGGTGGTACCGGAGCATTATCATTCTTTGAGGCAGCCGCTGGATTAACCGGAACAGGATTGACCTTATCAACGGGTGGACTGGTTTCCGGAACACCGGTTGCAGGTCCGGTTAGTTTCTGGGCAACTGTTTCCGATACTATTGGTGCAACAAGTCAGGTACAGTATACTTTTACAATCAATCCTGCTGTTGCTGTTGCTCCGGCATCATTGCCAGACTGGACTGAAGGTGTTGCATTCTCGCAGCAGCTAACTGTTTCTGGCGGAACGGGAATTCTCAGTATTACGGACAAAAACAATGATCTTGCCGGTTCAGGACTGACTCTTTCTTCAACAGGACTTCTTTCGGGTACTCCGGTTGCCGGAACATATAACTTTACCTGTGAAGCAACCGATGATCTGGGTGCTGTTGATGAAGAAGCGATGTCGATACATGTCAATGCCCCTCTTCAATTCTCTACAACTTCACTTAATGACTGGACATTTGGACTTCCAATCTTATACGATATCCAAACAACCGGCGGTACAAACAATATCACTATTATAGATAAAGATAATGACCTGGCCGGTAGTGGAATGGCAATTGCAGCAAACGGTCAGATGAGCGGAACACCGGTTGATACCGGTACTTATACGTTTACCGCACAGGCGACCGATGATGTTGGTGCTGTTAGTGAGCTTCTTTTTTCACTTCATATCAACCCGGCTGTCCAGATTCTGACGACATCACTTCCGAACGCACAGATTGGTGTTGCATATTCACAGCAGATTGATGTGTCGGGTGGATCGCAAGGAATCTACTGGAATGATATGAGTGGTACTCTTGCATCTTATGGTCTTGGAATCAGTGAAGCCGGTATCATTCTTGGTACCCCAACATCAACCGGTGTTGTAAACTTTACCGTTCAGGCTTTGGATATTCCGGGCTCGGAAGACCAGCAGGCCCTTACACTGACAATCGATTTACCATATATATGTGGTGATGTTGATGGTTCGGGCAGCGTTGATGTTGCTGATTTGGTTTATACAGTTGAATATATGTTTGGTGATCCGGCCGGTCCGGCGCCTACTCCGATAGAAGCACTTGATGCTGATGCCAGCGGTACATTGGATATTGCTGATGTAGTTTATCTGGTGACATTTATGTTTGATGAAGGTCCGAATCCGATTTGTGGAACGACCTTTTAAAAAAAAGAAATGTATTCTAGATCTAAAAAAAAGTCCGCCGATTGGCGGACTTTTTTTGTTTTACAGATATTTTATGAATTTAGCTTTAATCTCTTTTTTCTCTTCAGAAGATGTCGAGGAACTGCCAGAAGTTTTTGTCCCTTTACTTGTATCTTTGGTCTCTTCTGAGAAATTTGTGGAACTGCCTGATTGATAGCGTTCAAAGCCTAAAATGATGACAGCATCGGCACCTTTTTCCATCGCTTTTTTCTTGATATCTTTCTGCATCTTTTCAGCTGAGACGATATCCCCGGCGGTAGCGATGACTTCGCCCATCACTTTGTATTCGACAGTAATGTCAGCTTCATCGTAGTAAACATCGACATGACTGGTCGGTGCGTACTCCTCACCGAGATAGTCAATTTTTGTGCATCCGATGAAGCAGAGAAGTAAAAATAACGGTAATAGTAATTTTTTCATATGCATATCCTTATTGAAAATTGGTTTCGTGGCGGATATTTACATGATTTTTCTGTTTCTTGCAACAAAAAATATTTTTTTTGAAAAAGGACAGGGGATTTCCCTGTCCTTACAATTTTGGTGGATTAAACTACGAATGAAGCTGGTTTATTTATATTTTCGGAGGTTCAGCATTGTATGCAGCCCAGCCTTCGTAAGCCGGTCCGTAGATATCCGGTACTTTTAAGCCTGCCTGACGCATCAGCACCGTAATCTGTCCGCGATGATGGATTTCATGATTGAAAAGAATCAACAACGTTGCACCTTTTTTCCATTGTTCACCATAGAGGTCATCTGTTTCCAGAAGTTTTTCATCATCCCAGTCTTTTACCTGATCCATTAAAGCAGTAGCATATTCCATGTATTTTTCAGAAATAACTTTTGGGTCAGCGGGGATATCCTCTGAAAAATCAGAAAATTTTAAACCGATATGTGCGAGCATTTCCTGAAACGTGTAAACAATATGCCACGCAATCCGACCGATTGTGCGGTGGTCACCGGCGATTGCCTGAGAAAGCGATTCCGGGGTGAGAGCATCAAAGACAGCTTTGGTAGCTTTAGTTTCGTGCTCGAAAGTACTTTTAAAATCAGTAATTGTTCTGAACATAATTTAGCTCCATATTTTTAATTTTAAGTAATATATGGTAAGGAGAGAGGTGAGGGAATCACAAAATTTGATTATGAGGTGGCAGGTTTCGGAAAGACCTGCCCTACATCGTTTGTATTGTCAAGAGCACAGGGCTCTTGACCTACAAGTTCCTACATCACCGCTTGTATCGGACTTTCAGGCGAGACGCCTGACAGCACATCTTTTACTGCCTCGGGTTACTGCCAGGGGACTTCCGGTTTATTGTCCAAAATCTTTTCAATCTCTTTTAATGTCTCTTCATTCAATCGGATATCGGATGCTTTCAAATTGTCGTCGACCTGTTCCGGTTTGGTTGCTCCGATAATGGCACAGCTGATTTCCGGACGGCGAAGAATCCATGCGAGAGCTAATTGTGACATCGAGATATCGAGACTTTTGGCAAGTTCTGTCAGTTTCTTAACTTTTTCGATATTTTCATCGTTCAGTTCATTTTTCAGCCATTTGGTAGTCGCACCGCGGGAGCCTTCGGGCTTTCCGTCATTATATTTACCGGTTAATATTCCCTGACAGAGGGGAGACCAAACGACCAGTCCGATTCCATGTTTCCGGCATGATGCCATCACATCGGTCTCGATATGCCGGTCGAGCATATTATAACGTGGTTGTTCGACTGATGGTTTATACAGATTATATTTTTCAGAAACTCCGACCATCCGCTCAATCTTATCAGCTCTCCAAACCGAGGTACCCCAATAGAGGACTTTTCCCTGATGTACCAGATCATCCATTGCCCGGGCGGTTTCCTCTTCCTGAACTTCCTCATCATAGCGGTGGCAGAAATAGATATCGAGATAATCGGTACCGAGCCGTTTAAGTGATTTTTCGCATGATTCCATAATATGTTTCCGGGAAAGTCCGCGGTTATTGACATTTTCCGTCATCGGCCAGAAAAGTTTGCTTGAAATAACCAGATCGGAGCGGGTCATATCTTTGATAACCTCCCCGATGACTTCTTCAGCTTTACCACCGGAGTAAACATCGGCTAAATCAATAAAATTTACGCCCTGATCGAGTGCTCTCTGTACAATAGGTGCGGTTTTGGCTGCATCCACAGATCCGCCATAGGTGAGCCAGCCGCCGAGTGAGATTTCTGATATTTTTAAGCCAGATTTTCCGACATTACGGTAATTCATAATATTCCCTTTAGATTTTGCTCTTTTTTATTGTATTTTACAGCATAATACGGGAAATATCAACAGTTTTGGCAGGTTTATTAATGTGAGCAAATACTTGAAATCAAACCGAATTTGCTTATATTCCCGACATTGGATTTGAGAAAGATATGGAACAGATAGTAATGCCAAATAATCAGGAGAAAAGTCGCGATATACCGAAGCGGGATAATGTGTTTCGGATGTTTGACCGGATTGCAAAACGGTATGACCTTTTAAACCGGCTTCTCTCGTTTCGGCAGGATGTCAAATGGCGGAAAAAACTGACGCAACTTCTGCCAAATAAAGAAAATTTGTCGGTTTTAGACCTCGCTACCGGTACCGGTGATATTCTGCTTTCGATTGCTGATGCGAGGAATAATTTTGCTGAAGGCGTCGGACTTGATATGTCGGGTGAAATGTTAAAGTTCGCCGTCAGCAAAACCGATACTGCGAAATTGTCCGATAAAATACGCTATATCCGCTCCGATGCTGCCTATCTTCCGATTGAAGGGAATTCGTTTGATGCCGTCACTATCTCTTTTGGTATTCGAAATGTTGTTGATGTTCCCCAATCTCTGTTAGAAATGTATCGGGTACTGAGCGAAAATGGCAAAGTCCTCATTCTTGAGTTTTCTCTGCCTAAAAATCGGCTGGTCAGAGTCGGATACCTCTTTTATTTCCGTTATATCCTTCCGTTTATAGGCGGGATAATTTCCGGTGATTCGTATGCATATTCCTATTTGAATAAAACGGTGGAAACTTTTCCGTATGGAGAGCAGTTTTGCAAAATAATGGAGCAAGCCGGTTTTTCAGACGTACAAGAACATAGACTGACTTTTGGTATAGCTACAATTTATGAGGCGACAATATTAACAAAATGACAACAACTGCATACAGCCATTCGATAGATTCTCTGAAAGAACTGATTCCGTATACCGAAGATGCGATTAAATCTCTGTATGAATCTCCTGCCGATAAAAAACCGATAGACCGGATAGAGATACAAATCCCAAAAACCGATATTCAAAAATGGTTTGCCCTGCAGAATTCAAAGATGAAACTGTTCTGGTCGGACCGGACCGATTGTTTTAAGATTGCCGGAATAGAATATGCCGAGATGCTACAGAACGGTAGTGATAACAAACATACCGAACTTTTTGCTCAGATTAAAAAACAGGTCGAATCATCTGAATATCCAATCAGATATTTTGGCGGGATGAAATTTGATGCTTCAACGGAGATTTCAAAAGAATGGAAAAGTTTCGGGTCGTCCTGTTTTATCCTGCCCCGTTTTGAGATGAGTCAGGTCGATGACCGTTTTATTTTTTCTGTCAATTTCAGATTTCCAAGTGATGGAGATAATCTCCAAGAGATTTTACAGCAATTGCATAGTTTGAATTTTGATGAGTCCGCTGTTAACCATCCGGAAAATGCCTTAGTCAAACGGTTTGATTTTCCCGATAAACCGCAATGGATCAAAATGATTGAAGCAGCTGTTGAATCATGTTCCGATAGAATCTTTAATAAAATCGTTCTCGCCCGGAAAACAGAACTTCGCTTTCAGGATAAACTTGACATATCAAGTGTTTTTAACCGGCTGTATCAGAACAGCAGTAACTGTTTTCATTTCTGTTTTCAGCTTTCAGAAAATTCAGCGTTTATGGGGGCAACCCCGGAACGTTTGTATTTCAGAAATATTGATGAATTGAAATGTGAAGCAATTGCCGGAACAACCAAACGATCTCTTGATCCGGACCTTGATGTAAAACGGGGAGAGGAGCTGTTGTCGAGTGATAAAAATATAAAAGAACACCAATATGTCATAGATTCGATTCTGGAAGCGTTCGATAATCTAAAAATTGACACATCGAAATTAGACACAAACAATGTCGGGCTTGTTAAGTTAAAACGGATTCAGCATCTGATAAAACGGTTCAACTGTAAACTTAATGACTCGATTTCAGATTTTGATTTAATAGATAACCTGCATCCTACCGCTGCTGTCGGTGGATACCCGAAAAAAGATATCCGGACTCATATTTATGATTTTGAAAATTTTGACCGGGGATGGTACGCTGCACCAATCGGATGGATATCAAAAGAACGAGCTGAGTTTGCTGTGGCAATTCGTTCCGGTTTAATCAGTAATGAGAGGTTAAACCTCTATTCCGGTGCCGGTATTATTGCAGATTCGCAACCGGAACTCGAATGGGACGAAATAGAAACTAAAATTTCAAACTTTTTGAAAACGTTAAGCTGATGTTTACACCGTCCGCTGTATCCTCAAACGAACTCCTTGCAAAACTATTAATAGAAGAACTTCTCCGGTATAATGTAAACAGATATTTTATTTCCCCCGGTTCACGTTCTACACCATTGACAGCAGCTGTTGCATCTGATGCAAGGGTTAATGCTTCAATTCATGTCGATGAACGGGGTGCAGCATTTCAGGCTATTGGATTTGCACGGGCAACCGGGAAGCCGGGAGTGCTTATATGTACCTCAGGAACGGCTCAGTCAAACTATTACCCGGCAGTTCTTGAAGCGGAAGCTGATGCGGTTCCATTAATTGTTCTTTCAGCAGACCGTCCTCCGAAGCTGCAGAATGTCGGAGCAAATCAGACAACCGATCAGAAAGAGATGTTTGGACGACATGTTAAGTTGTTCTTAAATATACAACCTCCCGATGAAAAAACGGATTTTAAAAAGATCCTTGAACCTTTTAGCACACTTGTATCAACTTCGATGTTTCATCCCTGCGGTCCGGTACATGTTAATCTGATGTTTGATGAACCGCTTGTTCCGAACGGAAAACAGGTAGATTTTAAAAAGCAGTTTGATTCATTATTTAAGTGGATTAAATCTTCTGGACCGTATTCTCCGCTTCATATTAGAAGAGGTATAAAGAATATAAATGCTGAATTTGATGTTAACGCACCAACAATTGTTATCGCCGGTCATCTTTCATCTCAAATAGATGCTTCAACCGTTTTAGAATTTGCTGAAAAAATGAACCTGCCGATTTTTGCAGATATCCGTTCAAATCTTCGCTTTGGGAATGAATCAAAAAATATTATCTCTTATCATGATTTACTCCTCAAATCAGATGAACTTACCAAACTTAAGAATCTTCAGGTGATTCATATCGGTGGAAACTTTGTATCAAAACGACTACATCAGTTTATTGAACGGTCGGATGTGAAGCAGTATCTGGTTTTGCATAACACAAAGTATCCCTTTAATGCACATCACAAAATGACAGCATCGCACAGTGGTTATATATCCGGATTAGTTAAATCGCTTGAAAAAAATCTGAATTCATTTTCCAAAAATAATCTTCAATTGTTTCAAAACCTCAATAAGAAAATTGATTCTTACCTGAAGAAACAAACTAAACAGGTATCAGAAATAACACTGCCTCGTTTAGTAATCGAAGAGTTCAGAAATAATTCATTTCTCTTTGTAGCATCATCGATGCCGGTTCGGGATCTTGATATGTTTGCACAGACGACATCGAAGAAAATCCCTGTATACGCGAACCGGGGACTTTCTGGAATTGACGGAACGATTGCTTCTTTTGCCGGTGTTTCGGATGGACTGAACAAGCGCGGAGTACTTCTGGTCGGTGATTTGGCATTTATTCATGATATGAATTCGCTTGCTCTTATTCAAAAATCCAATAACCCGTTGACAATTATATTAATTAACAATAATGGCGGCGGGATATTTTCATTTCTACCAATCGCCCAAAAGGAAGAGATTTTTGAAAATTATTTCGGGGCAGGACAAGATGTCGATTATAAAGCGGTTGTCGAAGGATTCAAACTTGATTACTTTACCGTTAGTGATAGAAAGAGTTTTGTAGAACTTTTCAAGAATGTGCAACTATCGAATAAATCATCTGTTATAGAGATTGTGACGGATAGAAAAGAAAATTTTCAGCTGCATAAAAAACTTTATGCAGAGATTTCGGATATCTTAAATAAATGATTCAACTCAATACAAGAACCTATGGAGATAAATCAAACCGGTCGCTTCTGCTTCTGCATGGATTTATGGGTGCATCTGATGATTGGGAATTTGTTTCTGAAAAATTATCGAAAGATTTTTATATTATCGCAATTGACTTGCCCGGTCATGGCGGTACCCGTTGTTCTGATGTCACTGATTTTTCCTTTGAAGTCACAGCCAAAGCTATTATAGATTATTTAGATGATAAAGGTATAACAAATACATCTCTTGCCGGTTATTCGATGGGAGGACGCCTTGCGTTGTATCTTTCCATTTATTATCCGGAACGATTTGATAAAGTCATTATAGAATCATCATCACCCGGTTTGAAAACTGAAGAAGAACGGGAAGAACGGCGTTTGAAAGATGCTCTGCTTTCCAAACGGATATATTTAGAGCCGTTTGATATTTTTGTACATAACTGGTATGAGATGGAGCTTTTTCAGACGATTAATAAAAGATCTGAGGCATATCAAACGATGCATAAAAGACGATTAAAATCCGACCCGCAGGAGCTTGCTAAATCTCTTTTGTATGCCGGAACCGGTTCCCAGCCTTCACTATGGGGGAAACTCGTTGAGATAAAAGCTGATACTCTCTTATTAACCGGGGAGCTTGATACAAAATTCAATGAAATTGCTGATAAGATGGTAAAGATGAACAACAGATTCAACCGGGTAAATATTGACGATGCCGGGCATAATGTGCATTTTGAAAAACCTGATGAATATATTAAAACGATAAAAAAATTCTTGAAATAAACGGAGATTGCATGACACAAATCAAATGGCAGTCAGCCAAAGAATTCACAGATATCAAATATGAAAAAATAGAGGGAATAGCCAAAATCACCATCAACCGTCCGGAACGGAGAAATGCATTTCGACCGCTTACGGTCAAGGAAATGATTGAGGCTCTTGCTGATGCCCGCACTGATAAAAATATCGGTGTTATTATATTAACCGGTGAAGGGGAAAAGGCGTTTTGCTCCGGGGGAGACCAGAAGATTCGCGGTGATGCCGGGTATAAGGATGACGAAGGTACCGAACATCTTAATGTTCTGGATTTTCAGCGTGACATCCGTACCTGTCCGAAACCGGTTATCGCAATGGTGGCGGGATATGCCATCGGTGGTGGACATGTGCTCCATTTGATGTGTGACCTGACGATTGCCGCTGATAATGCCATCTTTGGACAGACCGGTCCGAAAGTCGGTTCATTTGATGGCGGGTATGGGTCAAGTTATATGGCGCGGATTGTCGGGCAGAAAAAAGCCCGGGAAATCTGGTTCCTTTGCAGACAATATGATGCACAGCAGGCACTCGATATGGGTCTGGTCAATACGGTTGTACCGTATGAGAAGCTTGAAGAGGAAACCGTCCAGTGGTGTAATGAAATTTTAGCAAATTCACCGATAGCGATTCGTTGTCTTAAAGCTGCTATGAATGCTGACTGTGATGGTCAGGCCGGTCTGCAGGAACTTGCCGGAAATGCTACAATGTTGTTTTATATGACTGACGAAGGACAGGAAGGGCGTAATGCGTTTGTTGAAAAACGGAAACCTGATTTTTCCAAATTTCCGAAACGCGGGTAACGAGTTCCGATTCTGTTGATGAGTCAATCAAAATTACATATCTGGTTATTGGCATCACGCCCGAAGACGCTGCCGGCAGCGGCAGCTCCGGTGATTATTGGAACCGCATTTGCATGGAACGCGGAAGCGTTTCATCTGCTTTCTTTTCTGGGAGCTCTTTTGGGGGCATTGTTTATTCAGATAGGAACGAACTTAGCCAACGATTATTTTGATTATAAAAAAGGGAGTGACAGGGAGGATCGGCTTGGACCGACCAGAGTAACACAAGCGGGACTTGTTTCACCGCAATCGGTGAAATGGGCGATGATAATCGCTTTCTCTCTTGCCTTTTTAGTCGGCATTTATTTGGTCTATCGCGGAGGAATTCCGATTGTAGTGATCGGATTGCTTTCGATCCTTTTTGGAGTATTATATACCGGCGGGAGATATCCGATCGGGTATATCGGGTTAGGTGATATCTTTGTACTGATTTTTTTCGGTCCGGTTGCTGTAGGTGGTACGTATTATGTACAAACACTCTCAATAACAAACGAAGTACTCATTGCAGGTCTGGCTCCCGGGTTTTTTTCAGTGGCTATATTAGTTGTAAATAATCTCCGGGATATTAACAGCGACAGACAGAGCGGTAAAAAAACCCTCGCGGTCCGATTCGGTGAACGATTTTCAAAAATTCAATATTCTTTATCTCTTCTCATTCCGTTTATGATTGTAATTTATCTTGCTGTTACAAACCAGAATTATAATCTTCTGTTGCCGTTGGTTGAGTTAGTTCCGGTATTTTTTGTATTAAAAAATCTCCTAACTCAGGTTGGAGAACCGCTCAATACAGTTTTGGCACAAACCGGGATGTTATTGTTTTTCTATTCAATTTTTCTATCAATAGGGATACTTTTATGAATATAGGCAATATTCAGTTATATAAATATTCGTTACCGCTTTTAATACCTCTTATTCTTGGGGATAAAACAGTAATGACCCGGGAAGGATTTTTAATAAAAATTACAGCAGACCCAAATTTAATCGGTATATCCGAGATAGCACCACTTCCGCATTTTTCGAAGGAATCTTTGAATGATGTTATCAAAGATGTTGCTGATTTTAAAAAGGAATACACCGGCAAGCCGATTCCGACTGATATTTTAGAACGGACAAAATCACTCACACCATCGGTACGGTTTGGGCTTGAAACAGCTCTGTTGAATCTACATGCTTCATTTAAAAAGCTGACTTTTGTCGATCTGTTGAATCCAAACGCAAAACGGGTCATCTCTGTCAATGCATTGTTGACCGGTTCTGTTGATGAGATTGAAAGTAAACTCGAGTTTCTGATGCTGCAGGGATATAAAACATTCAAAATCAAAGTCGGCAGGAACAAACTCAAGGATGAAATCAAATTGATTCAGAAGATTCAGAATATACTCGATGATTCCTATGCTGTCCGGCTTGATGCCAATAGAAAATTTGAATATGAGGATGGCTGCAGATTTCTGAATGAACTCAAAGGCAGTAATATTGAATACGTCGAAGAACCGTTTCAAAGTAAAGAGGAACTCCAAAGGTATGTAAACACTGGTGAAGGAGATATTCCGATAGCGTTGGATGAAACTTTGCGGGAGATTGAACCTGACGAATTGAATAAATACAAAGTATGCACTGCTGTCGTTTTAAAACCGGCTCTATTGGGGTATGCCAATGCAATCCAATTTGCTAAAACTGCTCTTTCGTATAATATGAAACCGGTAATCTCTTCATC
>QQUK01000183.1 GCA_008501655.1 Calditrichota bacterium | reverse complement strand
TCGACACCTATAAATCCAAAGTACATGAGTGACTGAGGACCAAAAAAGAGGATGATAAATATAAACATCCGGTGTTTTTTATCGTCATGAAGATTAGTTGAAATCAGATAAGCGAAGATGAGAGAACCAATTGCAGCGATGTATGAAAAGATTCTAAAACTGAGGACGCCGGCAGTGTTGTAATGCAGGTCAAATTTTGATAATATAGAAAAGAATACTTTTACAAGAGCTATAGAAAGAAACTCATAATATCTGATAATTGCTAATTTGGATTGGGCTAACTCGTTAAGATAGTGGTTGCCTCCGGCAAAAACAAAGGAATCGATTTGAAAGGCAACAAAACAAACAAACAATAGCAATCCAAGAATTTTAAGTTTCATCCCCTGTAAATACGGTTCAAATAGTTCATCCCTTTTCAGAATGAGACTTCCAAAAATATAAATAACTACAGTGCATCCAATAAGATAGTATCTTGAAGTATTTTCCCAGATTAGATATGCCCAGTTGTTGTCAAAGAAGATTGAGCCTATGATTTGGGAGATTATGATATAAAGGAATGAAATAAGAGCAGTTGTAAAGTATCTTTTCGTTTGTGTGCTATCCATCAGAGATTAATTAAAATTCTTGTCTGCCTTCAAGAGCTCTTGAAAGCGTTGCCGAGTCAGCGTATTCCAGATCAGAGCCGACCGGGAGACCCCGGGCAATCCGGCTGATTTTCAGTCCGAGGGGTTTTAAAAGGTTTGAAAGATACAAAGCGGTTGCTTCACCTTCGACATTCGGATTGGTAGCAATGATAATTTCTTTCACTTCACCATCCTGAATCCGATGAAGAAGTTCCGTTATTTTTAAATCGTCCGGTCCTATTCCGTCAAGCGGGGAGAGTTTGCCGCCGAGGATATGAAACATACCTGAGAATCCGTCAGCTTTGTCGATAGCGGCGGCATCGGCTGTCTCTTCAACTACACAAATTATATTCTTTTGCCGTTTGGGATCCTGACATATCTGACAAGGGTCAGATTCTGAGATATTATTACATATGGAACAGAAACCGACTTTTTCTTTTACTTCTCGAATTGTATCGGCAAGTTCAAACGCTTCATCTTTGGTGAGTTTGAGAATATGAAAAGCAAGCCGGTTTGCGGATTTTCGGCCGATACCGGGCAGTCTCGCTAATCTGTTTGCGAGTCGTTCTACTGATGCAGCTGATTTGAACATTTAGTATTACCTTAGAAAGGGAGGTTTAAACCGGGAAGATTTAATCCACCGGTAACGGCTGACATATGTTCCGCCTGTATTTCGGCAGCTTTTTCTTTTGCCTGATTCACCGCAGCGACAATTAAATCCTGCAGCATTTCAACGTCGTCTTTGTCGACTACTTCCGGGTCAAGGGTAATTGAAACGAGGTCCTGTTTGCCGGTTACCACAGCTTTGACCATTCCACCGCCAGCGGTTCCTTCGATCTCCATCTCTTCAAGTTCAGCCTGTATTTTTTCCATCTTTGCCTGCATCTGCTGAACCTGCTTCATCATATTGCCCATATTTCCTAATCCGCCTTTAGCCATTTGTAACTCCTTTATGCGATTATTTCTCTACTTTTTTAATACCAATCACTTTACCGTCAACTTTGTCAATCAAACTTTTTAACCGGGGTGATTTGTTTAGTAATTCATCAATGTTCTGTTTGGAGTCATTGAGGTCATCTTCCAAACGCTTACTTTTTTTTGTTATATCAATAATAAAACTTATACTGATATTTGCATTGAAATGTTCTTTCAAGGCTTCGGTAATTATATTAAAATTCTCTTTTTTTTCAACAATTAGTTTTGAATTCTCCCCTGAAGGAGGATAGGCGAAGACAATTTTATTCTCTTTGACTTCCTGAATTTCGACCATTCCAAGCTGTGAGGCAAGCATCGGTTTTTTCTGATGAAACCGAGAGAGGAACTGTTTCCAGCCGGACTTTAAAATCGGCAGGTTAAAAGTGCTTGTAAGTGGTTGGGCTACAGGGGGTTGCTGTACTTTATCGGTTTGAGGTTTTACCAGGGTCAGTTTAGGTTTTTGCGGTTTATCGTTTTTTTTTTCTGCTGTAAAAAGATCTGATGACATCGTTCCCACTGCCTGCGGATTTTGCTGAATCATTGCCAAAACATCTTCAAATTTGACGGTTGCTTCAATTTCAGCCATTTTAACGGCATTTAGTTCCAGTAGAAGCCGTTCATCAAGACCTGAATATTTTAAATCGCCGTTTGTATCGGTAGCAATTTTCATCAGGCGAATAATATCACCGACTGAATAGAAATCTGCCTGTTTATTGTAATCTTTGAGATCATCATCTGAGAGATTCAGAAGTTTCGATGCCGATTTGTCGGTTGCTAAAATGAGAAGAACTCTGAAATGTTCTAAAAGTTCTGAGATGAAATCTTTTGAGTCGATACCACCTTCGATAATTGTTTTGATAATCTCGAGTGCTTTAATTTTATCTTTGGCAGCAATTGCTTCGGTGAAATCAAAAAGGAGCTGTTTATCAACAAGTCCCAGAGCTTCTGTGACAACCTCATCATTTATATTTCCGGTACCAAAGGCAGCGATTTGATCGAGCAGTGAGAGAGAGTCACGGACGGAACCGTTTGCTTTTCTTGCGACCAGTCTCAGGGCTGATTCGGTGATATCGAGTTTTTCCTGATCAGCTATGTTTTTTAAATGTTTTGCTAAATCTTCAATTGATACCAGTTTAAAATCAAAACGCTGGGTACGGGATAAAATCGTTTCAGGAACTTTGAGAGGTTCGGTGGTGGCAAAAATAAACATAACATGGGGAGGAGGTTCCTCGAGTGTTTTTAAAAGAGCATCAAAAGCTGATGGGGAAAGTCGGTGAACTTCGTCGATGACATAAATCCGTTTGTGCCCCGAGGTCGGCATATAGCGGACATTTTCCCGCAGGGTCCGGATATCATCAACACCGGTATTCGAGGCTGCATCAATTTCGAGAACATCAAGGGATGACCCGTTCGTAATCTCTTTGCAGGCGGTACAGACTCCGCAGGGAGTCGGAGTGGGGCCTTTTTCACAGTTTACCGCTTTTGCCAGAATACGGGCAGTAGTTGTTTTACCGGTTCCTCGCGGACCGCAGAAGAGATAACCTTGTCCGATACGGTCGTTTTTGATGCCGTTTTGCAGGGTTCTGGTGACATGTTCCTGTGCGACAACATCATCAAATGACATCGGGCGGTATTTTCGGGCAAACACTAAATAGCTCATAGAATCGTAATATATGTAAAAATCAGGATAAGGGAAATCACTATTTTTATGACAATATCCTTTTCTTTTTGAGTGCTGTTTGCTAAGTTGGGTAAAATTATAATTATTCAGAGGTTTTATATGCTTAGAATCATATTAATGTCATTGATTTTCTTACAATTACTTATAACTGGCTCATTTGCAGGTGAATCTGATAAATGGAATGATGGTCCGTATGTGTTTATAAATGATGATACGACATTTCTGGTTCAGTATGTCGATTCTGATTCATTGATTCAATTTGAAGTTAGTGGAGATAATTCTGTAAGTTTTCAGGGGAGTGTGTATGACTCAGGTAACAACTATATTGTATATCGTAATCATATAGTTCCTAAAACTAATTACACTGATATTTCCAAACTTTTTGTCTTTTCAGATATTCATGGAGAATATGAATTCCTGTGTGAGCTTCTGATAAATAATCATGTCATCGATTCAAGTTTGCATTGGTCGTTTGGTGACGGCCATCTTGTTGTTGACGGTGATGTTTTTGATAGAGGTGATAAGGTCAATGAGATACTCTGGATGTTGTATCGGCTTGAAAAGGAAGCAGAAGAAGCCGGCGGAATGGTGCATTATCTCTTAGGCAACCATGAAATTATGCCAATTCAAAATGACATCCGGTATATTAATGAAAACTATGCCACTATCACCTGTTCACTATTGAATAAATCTTATCCTGAGCTATATTCAAATCAGTCGGTTATCGGGAATTGGATCCGGTCGAAAAATGTTTGTGAGATCATAAACGGAATACTTTTTGTCCATGGCGGAATGAATCCTGATTTTATCGATAGCGGGTTGACTATTGATATTATCAATGAAACCATGCGCGAAAATATCGATAAAAACCGAGAAGAGCAAAAAGAGGATTCGGTTTATTATTTTTATTCAGGTTATGGTCCGGTCTGGTACCGGGGATTTCATTATGAAATGGAAAAATATCCTCAGGCAACCGAAGCTGATATTGACAAATTATTGAATTTCTATAATGTAGAACATATTATTGTCGGACATACGGTCGTTGATTCGGTATCATCGTTATATGACGGGAAGATCTTTGCGGTTAATCAGGATTATACTGAACATGATGAGATCGAGGGAATGTTTTGGGAAGATGGGGTTTTCTACGCTTGTGACATTTCCGGCAAAATGCGCAAATTGTTTGAAAAGAGATGAAAAACTGAGATTTTCTCTTTACGATGGACATATTTGTTATTACTTTAGGCATCCTGTGACGGGGCAGTAGCTCAGTTGGGAGAGCGCCACGTTCGCAACGTGGAAGTCGTCGGTTCGATTCCGATCTGCTCCATGTTTTGTTCTTTGAAAAGATAATGTAGATATTTCGATTTATTATTCTGTCAGGCGAGACGCCTGACAGCACATTAGACTTTGTGCTAGATGGGGAATTAGCGGCTCCCTGTTACCCGGAATCCGCTATACCGGGGTTGAACTCCCGCTTGAGGGCTTGTTTTTAGTAAACTGTTGATGTTAAGTGATGTTGAGAGTCGGGTCCTGTACAACAAAAGCCTACGAACCCGGTCAGGACCGGAAGGTAGCAGCCGTAAGCAGATCCTTTTGTGTGTTGCAGGGATGCCCGATTTGAGTTGGCTGGCATCGATACTTATTATAAGACGGTTCGAGAGTGGGTGCACACTAAATTCTAAAAAGCCTCTTTTAATGATTGACGAAAGAGGCTTTTTTCTTATTATAAGAGTAGAATTCTCATTGAGGGGAAGATATGAAATATCTAAGAAGTTCATTTATAATTGTAATACTTTTTTCCGGGTCTCTTTTTAGTCAGGCTTTGTTTCAATTTTCAGAGCCGGTTCTTGTCGATAGTTCTACCGACTATACGCTGCCTTTGGATTCTTATGGGGCGACTTATCCATCCCTTAAAAAAGTATGTGAAAGTGACAATTATCTTCTTGTTGTAACAAATATTCTGAGAAGTGATTTGATGGGTTTGCAGAGGCTCGATAAATCCGGAAATCTTATTGATTCGATACCTGTTGTTCATCGTCCGGTTGAAGATGTTATCGAATATTTCAAAACAGGCAGATTTTTTGATGTAACCTGGACAGGGGAGTATTTTTATATTTTTGAGACAAAAGATGACTGGTTGTTCTATACAAGGTTTACCGAAGATTTGCGGCCTGTTGACTTAACACCACAGCAATATATTCGAATTCCGCATGTTGTTCATATCTCCGGTGAACGAGTCTGGCGTTTATGGGATGATTCATATCCGAACAGTCGGGTCGAGTTATTTATTTTACCGAATGAAACACCGGAACTTGAAAATATCTATATACCGCGTATTGATTTTCATATTTCCCTCTTAGACCAAAACGGATTATATTTCATTACAAGAGATAATACCAATAAATGTTACCATTCCTTGTTTCTCTCTTTAGATGGAACTATTAGAAAAAGTGATACTGTTTTTGTAAATGATTCGCTGATAAATTATCATAGCTTACCTAATCTCCGACTTTTTGCGACATCAGGTGATACTGTGAGTGCTGTCTGTTTTGATAGAAGTTCTATAGAAAGTAAATTCATCTATTTTTTCCAGTTTGATTCGCTGGGAACTGCGCTTTCTGATAGTGTTATATTTGTTGATACACCTATAGATAGTACGAACGTACCTTTTTTAGATTTTTATAACACATCTAACGGGAAGATTTACGGTTTTGGAAAACAAACACATAACTTTGAATATTATTACTATTCGATAGAGTTTGATCCGGGTACAAATACTGTTACCTTTGCTGATACTGTAGATAATGAGTTCTTAACACCCGATTATGACTATCTCAGCATGAAATTTATTAATGATTCTATTTATTTCTTTATGGAAGAAGATAATAATATCACGTTTGCAAAAGCAAACAATGATAACCAGTTTGATATTCAGGATGAGAAAAAACTATTTTATAACGGCATCAATTCACATATGCCGAGTATTCTACTTGAAGATACAATCTTGACTTTAGTTGATGTATCTTTTCAGGACAGCACTTCAAATTTGAACTCATATCAATATTCTGTCAGTAATGGGTTTTTCAAGCTAAATCAAGAATCGATCCCGTTTGATGAAAAGATTGTAAGACCCTGGCTCTATCAGTTTGAAAACGACAGAGGATTGCTCTGGCATAAAGACATTGCAGGACCTGGAAGTGATAGTATGAATTTTACAATACTATCCGGGTCTTATCCCGTTCAAATTGATATAGATAATAAATATCAATTGCCAGGATTTTATGGTTCGTATATACCTTACAGTTATTTTCAATCTTTTCCTTTTAAGCAGAATATTGTTGCTAAAGATACATTGTATTATTTGAATATGGTTTCGGTTTTAACAGAAGGTCCATACGGTGGTGATGCTTCAACAACATATTTACTTTCTCTTAATCGTAATATTTCTCATGTCGTTGACACATTAACGACCTATAAAAGTTCAGGTGTTCCGGTAATGCTTGAATCTGATAGTTCTTTTTCATTTTTAAAACCGTCTTCTTATTGTATTACGTACGATCCCTTCTATGGTTATTGTGATTATTCGCGGTATATTGTTCAATCCTTTCAGTATGACAATAATCAACTAACAACTCCAAGTCTGATATCGTCACCAGCATTTGAATCAAATCTTTGTCATCCGGATATATTTTTAAACAATATTGAAAACAATGCCTATATCTTTCAAAGATGTTTAAATGATTTGTCTATTTACCATCCTGAGCTGGATAGTTTGGAGTTTGTCCTGGATTTAGGTCCTTATATGCATGGTGGTTATCTTGATGCTTCCTCGGGGTATATTGAAGGAAAGGCAACTCCGATTCAGACAAAAGACTTTTATGTCATTGTCATTAATGGTCATCATAAACAGTTTCATAAAATAGTCGCCTTTGATCATAGCTGGAATTTTGTCGATAGCACTAAAATACCTACAATGGGAGTTCCCTCGCTCTTTTCAGAAATTGTGTACGATGAACTGAATGACCAGTTGATATATGCATACGCGAGCTGGCTTCCCTCACCTTATCTTTCAAACCGTGTTATTCTGCAGAAAGTTAATTTTGATCTTTCAACATCGATTATTGATGATAAAATAATCCCTGAGGAGTTTACTTTATATCAAAATTACCCTAATCCTTTTAATTTAGAAACTACTATTCAATTTAATCTCAGGCAGATATCTGACATTGATTTGATCGTGTACAATTTACTTGGGCAGGAGGTTATCAGGATATCACGGGATGATTTGCCTGCTGGAGAACATTATCTCAAATGGGATGGAAAAAATAGTTCAGGGCAGATTGTTTCATCGGGAATTTATTTCTATAAGCTTAAAACAGATACAGAAGAAAAATCACGAAAAATGATTTTATTAAAATAGTCAGTTATCTTTCTTTCTTCGAGTATTCATATTTTTTCAAATGTTAGTCAAACTTAACTCGTTAATAATAAAAGTTTTTTCTGTAACTTTATATTCATATCTTCCGTAATGGATAAATATATCTATGTAAAACGTGAGGTGATATGAAAATTAAACAGTTACTATCTATATGCTTTCTTTCATTGTCGGTTGTTGCATTTGAACTGACATGGACCCGCATTTTTTCTGCTGAATTTTTTTATACATTTGCTTTTTTGATTCTTTCCCTGGCAATTCTCGGTCTTGGTTTGGGAGCTCTTGCGGTCAGATTATTCCCACAACTCTATAAAGAGGAGATTATCGGCGGATATATGACTTTAAGCGGTCTATCAGCTGTAATATTTCCTCCGTTAGTCATGCATCTTGATTTAAAATTCAGTCAGCTGTTTGCTGATTATGCTATGATGGGAAAACTGTTAATCGTAGTGATTCTTTTATCACTAACTTTCTTTTTTGCAGGGATGGCTCTTGCTGTTTTATTCAGGAAATATTCAATGGATATCAATAGACTTTATATGTATGATTTAATCGGTGCCGGTGCCGGAGTATTTTTAGCAATATGGTTAATGAATACATTCGGAACTCCTTTTGCTGTTTTTCTTGCAGCTGTACCTATGTTTGCCGGAGCTGTTCTGATGCAGCCGAAATTTCTGAAGATTTTTCCGCTGATTTTTCTGGCTGGAATATTGTTTATGTCATCGGAAGCGAATGACCTTTTAGAAAAAGAACGGAAGGAACGTCTCCCGGTGATATACAAGCATTGGGATGCTATGGCAAAGGTCAAATTGTATGATTATGGTCCTGAAGCTAAAGGTATAAACATAGATAATATAGCAAACACACCTGTTTATGGATTTGATGGTGACTATGATGTTCCTGATTCGATGCGGGAATGGAGCATCAATGTATCATATTTGATTAATCAATTTGATTCCTGCCGCTTTTTATCACTTGGCTCCGGCGGCGGTGCTGACGTTCTGCAGGCTCTTGTTGAAGGAGCTACTGAAGTTCATGCTGTTGAAGTCAATCCACATATTAACTACATGATGGAATTTGGTGATTCTTCCGGTTACATACCTCAATGGGATGTTAAAATTGATACAATATTTTTAGACACACTTTCACCCGATTCACTCAGGCATGATTCACTTGAATATGATTCCACTTTGAATGTGAATCCTGATTTTACTACAATCAATAATTTTTCAGGTAATATTTATTCCGACCCAAGAGTGATGGTGGTAACCGAAGATGCCCGGGCTTATATCCGAAGATTTGAGAATAAATTTGACATGATTTATTCGCTTTCTTCGAATACATGGGCGGCATTGTCGTCTGGAGCATTTGCTCTTGCCGAAAATTATATTTTTACTACCGAAGCATATGAAGATTACTGGAAAGCGATGTCTGATTCAGGGTTTATGATGATGGAACATCAGTTTTACATGCCGAGACTTGTGTCAGAAGTAATCGATGCACTTAAAAATCAGGGAGTTGAAAATTACAGGGATCATTTTGCTGTCTATAATCTTCCTGCAATGCGCCGGAATATGATTCTGATTTCTAAACGACCCCTGACTGATTCACTTCGTTATTATGCCTTCGGTGAGCTTACCTATGAGAAGTTTGACCAGATTCATCTTTTGTATCCGCCAGCAAATGATTCATTAAAAGGTAATCTGATAAACCGGATAGTAGAGGACGGTTGGAAAGCTCATGCTGATACAATGAGTATTGATATCTCACCAGCAACCGATAACAGACCTTTCGTAGCTCAGATGGGATTGTGGAAAAATATAAATAAAGAATCTCTCGATAAACTGCTTCCGTATGAATTTTATGGCTTCCCATTAGGGAAACTTATCATCGTTATCATTTTAGGGGTTGTACTGATTGTAGTTATACCTTTGAATTTTATTCCATATGTCAGGTCTGGTGAAAAATTAAAGATTCTGCCTTGGCTGTACTTTTTTGCTATTGGGGTCGGGTTTATGGCGACTGAGATTATCCTGATGCAGAAGTACACCCTGTTTATCGGTCCTTCGGTTTATGCTGTTGCGTCGATATTGTTTGTGCTGCTTTTGGCATCCGGTGTTGGTTCAAGATTCGCTGAGAGATTTTCATCGGTTACCCCATTTGTTGTGATACTGTTTTGGATTCTGCTTGATGTTGTCCTGTTTAATAAGATAATCTATCTCTGTGAGGATTTTTCATTAGCTCTGAGAATATTTATTACGCTTGTTCTTGTAGCACCACTTGGATTTTTTATGGGGATGCCGTTTCCGAAAGCGACAAAGTATGTCGGGGAACTTATTGATTGGGGGTTTGCTGTCAATGGAGCAGCTTCGGTGATCGGTTCAACGCTAATATTGTTGGTAGCCTTCAGTTTTGGGTTTAAAATCTCGATGATGGTAGCGGGAATGTTTTATTTGCTGGCATTACTGCTGATATTAAAAAATAAAAGTTGGCGATGATTAATAGTCAAATTTTCCGGATATAATCTCAGCCTGATGGTACTTGACTCCTTCAATCGGGTCACCGGAAAGTCGTCGGAGGGTTGCTAACTGTCCAACATGTGTCATAGCATCAAGAATAGGTCCCTGAAACATTGAAAGAATTTTATCTTCGTCAATAGTAACCAATGATTCGATGGTTTTGTCCAGCTTTTGAAGATTGTTTAATAAATTACGAAAAGCATCATCAAGGTTCGGAAACTCTTCCCTTTCAAAGGTAGTTTCTCTGAATACGGTATCGACATAGTGCATCATCATCTGCATATGATTGATGATTCGTAAGGGAGTCATAACATCGTTACAGGGTGTAAATTCGGAATAGTTTTCTTTGTAGCTTTTCAGAACGTGTGTTGTGCGAAAAGCCATTGTCGCCAGGGAATGACGGAGTATTGTTTTGTGATCCATGTTATAACCGTTCTTTCAAAGCTTCCAGATATTTGTAACCGCTTCCGGTATTGAATATAACAACGGAATCTGTTTCAGAGATAAATCCTGATTTTTTCAGTTTATAAAACGCTGCCAGTGCTGCGCCACCTTCGGGAGCAGGGAAGATGCCTTCATACTTTGCCATATCATGAGAACCTTGAGAGATCTCATCTTCGGAAACAGAAATCGCTGTTCCATTTGATTTACGAATCGCATCCAGAATCAGAAAATCACCGATAGCACCGGGAACTCTTAGGCCTGAGGCATGAGTCTCCGGATTA
>QQUK01000136.1 GCA_008501655.1 Calditrichota bacterium | reverse complement strand
GATGGTAAGTCATAGTATGAATAGCCACCGATGTATCCAAAATTATCAACCGTTGTAATAATATTACCACGGTTATGTGTAACCCTGTCAATTGTCTTAGGTCCAGGGTAAAGAGATAAATTACCGGTATCCCCAGGAAATGGGTTTGCTGTTTTTAGCGGTGCGTTAGCTGCTCCAATAGAAACAGTGACTGACCAGACCAAAAACAAAAGTATAAATATTTTCCAAATTCTATTAGTATTCATGACATGCTCCGGCTTAGAAGTTCAATTCTAACCCGGTACGAATTGTCCGGGGTCTTGAATAGTGCAGCGGATCATGATCATACAATCTGTCATATTGATTAACAACAGCCTGATCCTGAGAAGCATTTATAGCCGTTGTCGGTGCACCATCATCATCCGGTCTTCCGGTGTTTGTGTACACATCTATGACATTACGTTTATCAAACAGATTGTCAATCTCTACAAAGAAACCAAGTTTATAATCTCCGTGCTGCATATTAAAGTCTTTATTAAATTTCATATCTACAGTATAATTTGCCGGTAATCTGCCTTCATTCCGTTTACCGATTCTATTACCAAAATCATCGGTGATAGTATACGGAAGGCCGGAACCATAGGATCCGACTAATCCGACTCCCCAATTTGTCGGCATACTCATACCAAAAAGTTTCCAATTATAATTAGAAGGAACCCGTAAATCTAAAACAGCTGTGACCGTATGTCTCTGGTCAAAATCAAGGGGGAACTCTGTTACAGGTGCGATTGTATCTATTTGCGATGTTATATAAGAGTAATACGGTTCATAAGCATCTGAACCGATACCGTTTGCTAACATATAACCGTAAGATACGGAACCTGAGATTAATCTTGAACCGGGAAGCATCTCAAGATGGAGGTCTAATCCCTTAGCTGAACCATAATCCTCATTGACAAAAGCTGTTATAGGATTGCTTGCCTCATCTTTAGAATCCACCATACCATAAATTCTTGTGGAGACAAGGTCTTCTATATCTTTATAATAAGCAGTAACATCTAATCTGAGATTATCCGAAAGCATATGATCAAGACCGATTTCATACGATGTTGTCTTTTCCGGTTTCAGGTTCGGATTACCCAATATCGGGTAGCCGCTTTCAACTTCTCCCTGCAGATTAGTATACAAATAATCAAACCGGGGAACCTGATAGTAGAGTCCATAGTTAAAATGAGCAACTGATCTTTCAGAAACAGGGAATGATATTCCAATACGAGGTGAGATATTGGAAGTACCTTCTGCATCAACATAAGTAGCTTCTAAACCTCTACCTGGTGTAGCATTATATTGTATATTATTGTTTCTGTAGTCATAGCGTAAACCTAAATTGATTATGTAAAATTCATATTCCATTTTATCCTGGAAGAAAAATGAAAAATATGTCGGCTTACTTGAGTATTTTTCACCATAAGGCTGGCTATTATAAAACTGCTTGAAATCCCATTTAATATCATATTTACGGTATTCAATACCGGTTTTAAACTGGTTATGCTTATCAACCTGATTGACTATACTTAACTGTATTGAATTATATTTAGATTCTCTATATCTGAATGTCGGGTTGTAATCATTTCCTGCAGTGAAACCGACCAGTTCGGAAGCAACCAGCGGGTCATAATCATTACCATAGTTATCATCATCAATTGTACCATTATAGACACCGTTTGAATCTTCCGAATATCCGTCCCATTCACTCCAGTATTTATCAAAAACATGAGATGGTGCCGTTTTTGTCATTGTATAAAAATGATTAAATCGGGTTTGAACGATCATCTTTTCATTTACATGATAGTTACCCGATAAACCGAAAAGATAAGCTTCTTTTTTAAATGACGGTAATCCATCTAAATTGAAATCATACGAACGATTATTAACGTCACGGTGTTCATAAATCTCACCCTGAGATTCATTATATGTAATATTTGATACTAAACGAAGTTGCGGTGCCGGTTGAGTTGATAACTTAGCAGTACCGGTATAAGAAACAATTCCATTATGCGGGAGTGATGAAGGATCATGAAGATATTCACCAGCCACAGAAAAATGATCAACTGATTTTCTTAAAAATGGCATAGGTCCCGAAAGCTGGAAAGAAGCAGATTTATTACCGACCTTTTGCAAACCTCCCCATTCATTCGTATATACACTATAAGGATGAGTCATACCTTCATACATTTTTATCGAACCGGAATAAACAGATGAACCTTCTTTCGATACAGCAGAAACGACACCGGAAAGTGCTTCACCATACTCCGCAGTATATCCACCGGAAGTTAAAGTTAACTCTTCCAAGGCATTAGGCATTATTTTAATACCTGAGTTTGACACAAACGGGTCCTGTACTGAAAAACCATCAAAATAATACGCAACCTGACCGGAACGACCACCTCGAATGTGCATATCTTCATCTCTTCCGATTACAACACCGGGGTAGTTTGTCAATACAGATTGAACAGTTATAATGTTGGGGAGCTGTCGTAGTCTGTCAGAAGTAAAAATAACCTTAGATGCAGTCAAATCTTTCTGAATTATCGGGTTTTCAGCATAAACAACGACATCTCTATCCAATTCGATTGTCTCTTCAATCAACTCAAAGTCAACAGGTGTCGTTAAATCAACCAAAACCCTTACATCTTTTTTGATTGTCTGTTCAAATCCAACAGTTGTGACTGACACATCATATTTACCACTTGTTACATTAATAATGAAGTATTCCCCATCTATGTCTGTCTGAGTGACTAAGTTTGTTCCAATCACACGGATAGTAGCCCCAACAACCGGTTCACCGAACTCAGCATCAAGTACAATACCTGATATCTTTCCGGTTATGCCGGCAGCTGCATGCGAAGCGAATATACAGATACATACAAATAATGTATATAGTGTAGTAAGCTTCGGGGTTAATCTTACCAATGTGAAACCTCCGTTTATCTCAAATTCTTTATTATCATTTTTATTGATTCGATTCATACAAGTGATAACTTTATTATCTAAGTGTTTCATACATCTAATTCGGATTTATTACAATCCGGCTAACTGCTTAAGAATTTTATCGGAAGATATTTTTTTTTCTTAACAGGTAAAACAAGTACAATTTTGTAATAATTATATTCAACTTTTACCTCTTTTCTGACTATCAAGTTTTACTCTAAATTACCGATTAGATATAAGATACAACGCGGGATTACAACTTTTTTGAGATTGTAAGACCTGTTATAAAAAAGAGATAAATGAAAGAATTACGGTTTAGATGTATAAGATATTGCGGTTTATTACATTAGCGCTATTAATTGTTATATGTGCATCTCACTCGTTTGGTAACAAACCAACCAAAATAGTTATATTGGTTGGTGATGATCTGACCTCTACGAAACGGACAGTTCGGGGGGCTAAAAAAGTAATTCAAATCGAACATCCCAATGCTGAGTTTGCTACACATATTATTAATATCAGCGAAACTAACAAATCCGCACTAATTGATACAATCAACATCGAAGCACCATCCTTAATTCTAACGATTGGTTCCTCCCCTACACAATTTGCCAAAGATAATTTTAAAAATACACCTATTATATTTTCCTCTGTTAAATATCCGGTACTCTCTGGGTTTGTTAACTCAATCAAATACCCCGGAAAAAATATTACCGGTGCATCGATAAATATTCCGACCGATGTTCAGTTTGAAAAGTTTAAAGAGATAATTCCCAACTTAAAAAAAATCGGGGTGTTATATACGGAAAACACTGAACCGCTCATTCCTCAGGCTAAAATCATAGCTGAAGAATTAGGCTTGGAATTAGTCGCACTTAAAGTAACAAACGAAAGAGATCTTCCCAAAATGCTTGATTCACTTGCCAGCAATGTTCAGGGTATCTGGTCAGTTGCGGATCATAATCTCTTTAAACCAAAATCAACAAGATACATTCTTATTAATACATTAAGAAAACGTATCCCATTTATGGGGTTTTCAAAATATGTCGTCGAATCCGGTGCCCTCTTTGCTTTGGATTTTGATTATAAAGCAGTTGGTCTGCAGGCTGGTTCAATCGTAAATAAGGTGTTAAGCGGTGAAAACCCGGCAAACATTTCAGTTACAACCGCAGATGTAATCTGGTTCCATTATAATGAAAAAACTGCTGAACGGATAAAAATTACTATTCCACCAGAACTTGCTGCTGTCGCCAAGGAGGTCTACCGATGAAAAGTAGAATCCTTGGATTTGTAAAAGCTCAATCATTAAGGATGAAACTTGTCCTTCCGGTATCTCTGATTCTGATTTCGACAATCATCGGATTCAGTCTTTATACCAATAAAAAGCAGTCCGATTCTTTCCACCGTGAGATGGAATCGACCGGTGAAACTATTATCAGAATGCTCTCCTCCACTGCTGAACTTGGTGTGGTTCTTGAATCACCTTATGAACTTGAAAACGCTCTTAAAATTTTAGAACCGTTTGAAAATGTTCAATATGTAGAAATAACAAATTCAGATGAACAAGTATTAATAACTTACGGTGAATGGGACAGTACCAATGTTCAGTTCCAGGATAAAATCGAGGGAGATGACCTGCAGAGTAAAAAACACTGTAAAGATTATTATATTCAAAATGAGTTAGGACAAAACTTTATTTTGATGACTTATCCGGTATTCTACAAAGAAGAGATTTTAGACAGAGAAACTCTCGGTCTCACCGGTGGTGTCAATGATAACGATAATACTAATTTTAACATTGAAGAGATTGGTGAAGTGAAATTGATTCTATCACTTGAAAATCTCCAAAAAGCTATTTCCACAGACAGAAACGCTGCTATCTTTCTCACAATCATAGTAACTATTTTTGCTCTGATAATCCTATCATTCCTGGTCAATTTCATCATTGAACCGATTAAGAAAATGGTTGATGTTACTACACAGATTTCCAAAGGTGATCTTGAACAGAAACTCAATATTGATCGGCAGGATGAGATCGGACAACTTGCTTTAACATTTGACCAAATGGTCGAATCACTGAAAGCATCCAGAGATGAAATCGAAGATTACAATAAAACCCTCGAAGAAAAAATAGTTGAACGGACAGTTGAGCTCGAAGAAGCTCAATCTCAGTTGGTTCAATCTGAAAAGCTTGGTGCTATCGGTCAGCTGGCAGCCGGGGTTGCTCATGAACTGAATAATCCCCTTGGCGGTATATTAGGTTATGCTCAGTTCACTCTTGAAAAACTGAAAAAGAATGTTCCGGAAAATACAACGGCTAAAGAGATGAACAGTTATGTGAAATATCTTACGGATATCGAAAAACAGGCGCGCAGATGTAAAAATATTGTACAAAATCTGCTCCGATTCTCCCGTTCCTCCAAAACTACAGAACTCTCAGGAATCAATTTAAACTCGATAATCGACGATACCTGTACATTTGTAGAACATCAGCTTCATATGAATCAGATACTCTTAAAGGTCAATCTGGATGATAAATTACCGGAAATACAGGCAAATGCCGGACAGCTTCAGCAGGTCTTTACAAATCTTATAATTAATGCTATGCATGCCTCCCCCCCTGATTCAGAAATCCAGGTAATTACCAGATTTAGCCCTCCACTCGGTGAATTTGACGGTACTGTCGAAGTCCAGATTATTGATCAGGGTAAAGGTATTCCTAAAGAAAACTTAAAAAAGATTTTTGAACCGTTCTTTACGACAAAAGAGGTCGGAAAAGGCACAGGTCTCGGTCTTTCAGTAAGTTATGGAATATTAAAAGAACATGGAGCAGAAGTAAAAGTTGATTCCAAGGTTGATAAGGGAACTTGTTTTACAATAACATTTCCTCTTCAGAAGTCATACAAAACTACCGATACAAATACAGAAGAATATATAGATAAATTTAATAAATCTTAGACGATAAGACGCATCTATGAAAAAAAATATATTAATTGTTGATGATGAAGAAGTCATTCGTGAGTTTCTCACCGAAGTTTTAAGTGATGATTTTAATATAAAAACAGCAACCGATGGTGATGAAGCTATCGAACTGCTTAAAGAACAACGCTTTGATCTTGTCATTACAGATATGAAAATGGAACGGGTTCAAGGTGAAGAAGTTGTCAAATTCACGAAACAAAAATATCCTGATACAGAAGTCATCGTCATCTCCGGATACTCATCCCTATATTCAGTAAGCCAGACAGTAAACAGTGGTGCCTATGCTTTTCTTTCCAAACCATTCAGCATTAAAGAGCTGATGGGCACAATAGAAAATGCAATGTCATGTTAAAAGGGAGCGTTTAAAATGTTATCAATACTTATAATAGATGATTCTGAGATAATCAGAAACCTCCTTAACGAATACCTCACTGAATTAGGACATAAAGTAGAATTTGCTGTAAACGGTCAGGAAGGTATCGATAAAGCTCTTGCCGGTGACTATCATATAATTTTTTGTGATATTCATATGCCCCGTAAAAACGGCTACATCGTTTTTAAAGAAGTAACAAAATCAAATCCTGACCAAATTTTTATTATGACCGATTCACTGCCCGACTCACTTGCTGAAAAAGCTCATGAAGAAGGTGCCTGGTGTATCCTGACAAAACCTTTTGATCTTAATGAACTCAATGAAGTTTTACAAGGAATTATAAACAGGGTTTCTGTATAACAATGACTGAATATTCTAAAAATATTACTATCGTTGTATGTGATGATGAGGAAATTGTCGTTTCTCTCGTGCATGATGCATTGGAAGATGACGGCTATACTATATATACATGCACCGATAGTCATGAGTGTCTTGACTTAATTAACTCAGAACATATCGATCTGCTGATTTCCGATATCCGGATGCCTAAGATGAACGGAATTGAACTCGCCAAAAAAGCTCGGGAAATTCATAATGAACTTCAGATCATATTTATGACCGGATATGCCAATTTAAACTCAGCAAAAGAAGCTATTAAACAAGGCGTTTCTGATTATATCCTCAAACCGTTTGAACTCCATGAAATCAGACAGGCTGTTATTAAAGCTGTTGGACAGATTGAACGGGAAGCAAAAGTTATCTCTACTGAAAAACAGCTCGACCAGCTTACCAATCTTAATGAGATTCTGTATACCGGTTCTGATAAGGACTCGCAAATCCAGATGTCATTAAAATTTGCAGCAATGAGTCTGAAAGCAAACCATGGCTCATTCCTGACATGGAATACAGATAGAACAGAATTTAAAATGATTTCATTGGAAAATGATTCCTTTACTGAAAAATCAATCGATGCAAAAACAATGAATATAATACTGGATAATTCAGAATTTGATGACTTCTCTGAACTTCTGGTGGCTTCTGACCCGAAAGAACTGCCTTTTTTCAAGAAAGGGTATAATCCGGAATTTGCTGAAATGGTTGTCCCCGAATGGAAAAATCAAAATAACAAGATTGTACTGATTATGGTTAGCCGTCAGGATTCCGTCTATGGATTCATTATGATAGAATTACTCGAGGGAAATGAAAAAATTATTGATTCAAAAAACAAATTTCTTCTCATCTCTTCTCATCAGCTTGCGATGTCGCTTGAAAATCTGCAGTTGCTTGAGGAATCACAGGATGCATACCGCAAATTAAAACAGCTGCAGGATGATACAATTAATCTTGAAAAGATGGCAACTCGTGGTGAAATGTCTGCTGAAATCGGACATGAATTAAACAATTTTCTCGGTGTCGTCGTAGGCTCACTTTCATTATTGGAGCATCAGATTCATAGTGGTAAATTTGAAAAAATCGATAAACATTTAAGCGCAATCAATGAAAATATCGATAAAATCAAAAAATTCACAAGCAACCTGATGGAACTTCGTCCCATTTCAACCAAACAGGAAACAATCTGCTTCAGAAAAATGCTGAATGAGGTCATCGAATATCTCATCCCCCAAAAAAGATACCGCGGCGTTCAGATAAATTTTGATCATTCAGAAAACCGGCTCCCTTTTGAAGCTGATGCATTACATATCCAGCAGCTCCTCTATAATTTGTTTAATAATGCAGCCGATGCTATGAAGAACACTGAAACAAAAATTATGGATATTGTATTAGATGTAAACAAATCAGAAGAGAAATTTAAACTCTTCATTCAGGATACAGGCGTCGGTATTGAACCAAAACTATTACAAAAAGCATTTAATGAGAAATTTACAACCAAAGAAACAGGTCATGGATTTGGACTTCTGGTGTGTAAAAGAATAATCGAAAGTCACCACGGCACACTGAATATAGAATCAGAAGTTGGTAAAGGAACCAATATTACTATAGAATTCCCCATTAAATCAACACAAGATGTTCAAAGCCCTGCTTTAGTTTAGAACTTCCTGCTCCCTCTCTGAGTAATCTCGATCTTATCTTTACATAACGGACAATCTTCAGGCTCCCAGGCATTGGCTTTCACCGTAGTCAAAGCAAAATAGGGATAATCAAAAGAGACATTCCCGTTTGACCGATCAAGCATCAATCCGAGACCAACTATCTCAGCCTCATATTTATTCACTAAATCAATAACTTCAAATACAGAACGACCGGTTGTGAGAACATCATCGACAATAGCAACTTTCTGTCCTTTTTCCAGCGAAAAACCACGCTTAAACTCCCGACCACCATTTTCAGCAGCTTCAGCATAAATAGCATCTCTACCCAGATACCGGGCAACATCATATGCAATAATTATACCTCCGGTTGTAGGACCGACAATAATCTCCGGCTGATACTGCTTCAGGTTTTCCGACATCTGAGCACAAATTTTTGTGCAGATTGCCGGTTGTTTCAGGAGTGTGAATTTTTCATAATAAATATCAGAATGTTTCCCTGATGTCAGTTTAAAATGTCCTTCTAACAACGCATTGGAATCTTTAAAAAGCTTAAGTAGTTCTTTATCGTTCATTTATTCCTCCGAAAAAATTGCCATCGCAGCAGCAACAGATTTTTCATGGCTGATTGATATGAAACAGACAGCATTGTTCAACTGAGGAATATATTTTTCAGCAAGACAAAGTTCTGGCTGTCCGGTTTCACTATTAACGATTTCAATTTCAGGAAGCATCGGCTTGTCTTTCAGATACACACCAAGTGCCTTTATGACAGCTTCCTTGGCAGCAAAACGTCCGGCAAGATACTGTTTTTTGTCAACTCGTTTACTATACAGTTCTTTTTCACGAGTCGACAGGATTTTATCAATGAACCTATCACCATGCGATTCAATATTCTTTTCAATCCGTGAAATTTCTACAATATCAAGACCGGTCGATTTTATCAAACGGAAACTCTTCCTATTCGTATCATATTTACTTAACCAAAAGTAAAAAAATAATTAATTGTACTAAAAAGATACATTAATAAAAATTATTTATCAACAGTAAGAAATAAAAGTTGCAAATATTTTAGAATATGATAACTTTGAATACCGGAGAGAATGACGCAATTTGAAATTCTCTAACAATTATCTTATGAAGGTCGCCTCTTTGCTGCTGCGTACCTCGCCGTGACCCAGCAATGGTAGCGAAACAAAATGCCGCAAAGTGACTATAAGTCCTTTACCGTAAAAGTAAGGGAGTTTTTCAAATAGCAGACCTCTCTCCGTAAAAAAAACCCGCTCTAAGCGGGTTTTTTTGTTATCCAATGTAATATCTGATTTATAACGTAAGATTGATATACTTATTAATGATCTGATTAAACCGTTCTTCGTAATTGATATCTTTATTCGGGTTCTCTAACACGACAAAATAAATCTTTTCACCGGCGGAGACAAGATACAGCTGATTACGCTGAATTTCACAGACACCTTTTTCCCGTTCAAGACCACCCGGACTGATTGCAAAAATCTCCATCATTTCCACAATGTTTTTAAATATCGGTGAAAATGTTTTTTTGAATTGATTGCTTTCCACTTCAGAGTGAAACTGTCCGTCCGGTGTTAAATGATACACATACTTCACACCTTCAATAGCTTTAAATCTCTGAGTATAATGAATCTCATTTGATTCTTCAATTTCCTCCTCAGCTGGAGGAGGAGCAGCTATCTCAGTTTCATGAACGACAGCATCAGAAACAGCAACTTCTGAAACAGCATCCTGATGAATTTCTGAGACAACAGGCGTTGGTTCTGCCGGTTTTTTACTATCTAAAAGACTGTCTGTATTATTTTCTTTGATAATTTTAATAACATCGGCATGCTGGCTTCTAATACGTTCTTCGATAATATTCTGTTCGGCTATCGATTCAATCTCTTTTTCAAGCTTCTTTTCGATCTTATGTAAGACCTGCCCACTATTTAAAATTGTAGTAGTAAGACGCGGAAATGGGCGGTAAGCATATTCAGTTTGAACCTGCAAAGAGACCGTATCTTTTTTAATCAACGATGTTCTGCCGGTTGGGATATATTTTGATGCACTCATATCAATAACTTACCGTTTCTTAGGTTTCTTTCAAGATAAAATTATTAATTTCTCTTCTCTATTATTATCGGCAGTTTTAGCAGTTAGAATAACCACAACTGGCACAATTAAAACATCCCGACTGAAAAAGCATCGGAGATGAACAGGAGGGACAAATTTCCGATGATGACTGTTTTTTACTCTCAGGATGCTGATTATTGCCAAAATGCTTGTTCAAAATTTGCGCAATTGCATCCGGAATCGAAAATATTTTAGCTCCACCAGAATAAATCTGGCTGGAACCGCCTATTCCCCGAATCTGCCTGATTATTGATTCAACCGGGATATTTGAGCGCAAGGCAAGCGATATAAGACGGCAGATTGCTTCGGTATCAGCCATTGTTGTATACCCCGATTTCCCGATATGAGCAAACACCTCAAACGGTTTACCATCTTTGATATTAATCGTAACATACAAATTCCCATAACCGGTTTTTATCTTTTCGGTGATACCGGCTAAAATCTCCGGACGTTCTTCCATATTAGTCCGGGTTGGCT
>QQUK01000207.1 GCA_008501655.1 Calditrichota bacterium | reverse complement strand
AAACTTGATTTAGCACCGGATACTGACATAGCAATGACAATGCACCGTCCGGCAAATGTCGATGAAGAGGAAAAACTTCGCGAACTGTTTGAACATAATATCGAAGTTTCTGAAAAAATGCCGATTGTGTTTCCCTGCCAGCCGAGAACAAAAAAACGGCTCGAGGATTTTGGTATCACAGGAAATGCAAAAGGTCTTAAAATGAGCGAACCGTTGGGATACCTTGATTTCCTGAAACTCCAGTCAAATGCAAATTTTGTTTTAACTGATTCAGGTGGAGTACAGGAAGAGACTACATATTTGAAAATCCCTTGTATCACTATGCGTGAAAATACCGAGCGACCATCAACAGTCGATATCGGTTCTAATATCATTGTTGGGGTCAACCCGCAGAATATTAAAGATGCCGCCATGCGAACTATAAACGGTGAACGAAAACAGGGAGATATCCCCAGGTTATGGGATGGAAAAACAGCCGGGCGTATTGTACAGCTGATGAAAGAACATCTCTAAGTTTGTCATATCGACGGTAAAAGTTTTATAGCACATATATAATATCTTATTCATTTAAAGGGGAGACCTAAGGATCTTCGAACATTGGAAAAATCTTCACAGAGAATAATGAAAATTTTTCCTTTGTTTTCTTATTTGTATCTGATTTTTAGGTTTAAAGGTATGTTGTAAAAGAAGTTACTCTTAGAATCAGTTGTGGCACAAGGCTTGCTATAAATGCGTACAGAAGAGGAGAATTATATCTAAACTGTACTGCAGGGCAGATATAATATTTTGAAGAGATGTCAAAACTTGCTTTCATACCCGGCACACGATACAATGACGTATAATGTGTTCTAAAACAAGGAAGTGACTAAATAGTACATGGAGTTGCTATGCTAAAATCGATAGTGAAATCATCAGTAAGATCAGTTTATGATACACTTACAAAAATCCCCAACAGATTAACAATTACCGCCGGAAAAATGGGAATGGTAGAACCGTATCAGCCGGTCTACGGTGAAGAAGTCTCTTCCAGTCAACGTCTCTGTCAGGACAGATGGAATATCATGAAACAATATCTGCCAAAATCAGATTTTTCGTTCATGGATATCGGATCTCAGATTGGATATTTTACCTTTCAAGCGGCAGCTGAAGGTGCTGTATCTTTTGGTGTTGAACGGAGTAAGCGGGCATGTCAGGTTGCGAATGCCATCAAAGAATTACGGAATATGGAACATGCTGCTTTTCTCAACATGGGTGTCGATTCCTTTACAGTTAAAGGCTTACCGAAAGTTGATGTACTCTGCTGTATGTCTATATACCACCATTGGGTGAGAGAATCAGGATTTGCAGAAGCTGACAAGATTTTTACAGAACTTACTGCCAAAACAAATGCTCTGTTTTTTGATACCGGACAGTCAAATGAAGAAAATACAGACTGGACAGAGTCATTGGAATTTATGAATCCGGATCCTATCGCATGGATTGAAAATTATCTCAAAGAAAAACAATTTACAAAAGTCATTCAACTTGGTCTATTCGGAACCCATCTTTCACATATACCCCGTATGCTGTTTTATGCGGAAAAATAAACACTGGTTTATTTATGAGTATTGATGCAGTCACAGAGAGAACTTTTTCAAATGTTCTCAAGCAATTTCCGGAGATAAATCGTTCTGAGAAAGTACAGGTGACATTTAACCGTTATCCAAACGGGTTTCTTATCGCCCGCCATACTGATGCATCGGGTTTTCTAAAAAATTCGATTAGAGATAAAACAAAAAGAGATACTCTTTCCATATTATTGGCACAAACAAATATAATTACAAGATTAGGAACAAAGTCTTTCACTATTTCTGTACCTGTGAACCAGCTTGTTAAACAGGAAAAGATCAAAGCAATTAAACTGGTCAACGAATCGATACTTCTATGGACCGAAGAGAATGTGTATAAAATCCCCGCTTCTGAAAAAGCACTGCAGCGAGTTGATACTGTTATAGAAAATATAAAGCTGATACATAATCTCGATAACAAATTCAGTGATAAATTTCTCATACCTCAATTTTTAAATGAACAGAGCAAAGTTTCATTTACTCCCTTATGTAAACAACTTACGTTGAATAATGATGAAATTAATCTCCTTGATTCTTTTTTAGAACGGTATTTAAACTATTCATTACAATACGCACAATGCAATCAGCTTGTGACCGGATTTCAGCATGGTGATATGCACTACAAAAATATATTTCTAAAGAATTCATCGGAACTCTGCATTACAGATCTGGATATGATTAGTGAAGAGGGGTATCCTTTTATTGATCTGATGCATTTTACAATTCATCTCATCAGGACAAAAGAGAGATTATCTCAACATCAACCGTTTGAAACCTTTTTAGCTGATAAATCATATCTGTTCAATAAGTTGCTTGAATATAAATTCCCCAAACTTGCGGAAATTTGGATAAGATACTACTCTGATGATTACATTCCGATTTACATTCAAAATAGACTTGAGTGGTATAAAAAAAATAGAGTTTCCGGAAACGAAATTGAATCTTTACAACAGATAGAGCAAAAATACAATGCTGACAGACCGTAAAAAAGATGCTGCTTTAGTAGCTATATATACTTACAGTGCATTGTTATTCAGTTTTATCTACAGCTCCCTGTTTATCCGGTATGATGGCGGAGCGCTCTACGGTATTTATGCACATGCTGCAACGATAATGTCTTTTATAGTTGTTGTTCTCGGATTTGGATT
>QQUK01000205.1 GCA_008501655.1 Calditrichota bacterium | reverse complement strand
GATGCGATAAAAGAGGTAGTGGATGATATACCGAGTAATTTTGAGATAGGGATGCATTATAACTATGATACTCATCTAAACGAATCACTGTTTAAAGATCAATATGATGAATTACAAAGCTGTTTAAATAAACCGGTTGTTGCCGGGCGGGCACATTACCTGAAATTTGATCCTTCTAAATCATTTGACTTTTTGGAGAATCAGAATATTCAGGTCGATGAATCTGTCGGATTTACTCACTCTATCGGTTTTCGAGCCGGTCTTGCCGGATATTACTTTCCATTTAATGAAAAAACTGAAAAGGAATACCAGGTTCTTGAAATACCGGTTAATTTTATGGATGCCCGTTTGGTCGAACAATATGCTGAAAGGGCTATTGAACGATTTACTGAAATAGCGGAACATATCAGTAAAATAGGCGGAGCGATATCTATTGTCTTTCATCCCGGTCAGTTTTTCAATCCGGAACATAAAAAAATGCTCGGGATATATCATAAAATGCTCCTTGTTGCCCGGCAACTTTCAGCTGAGTCTAAATCAGCAACAGAAATACTTTCCGATATAAATCAATATTCTGAATCAGAATCCTCTTTAAATTGATATAATATAATAGTTGAATAAAAGTGTTTAGTTTTGTAGGATTTACTATGGAATCAAAAAATGCTGAATCAGTATTAGTTGTTGTCCCGGCTTATAATGCCGCTCCGTATATTCCTGAGCTTGCCAAAAGACTTCGGGAATATGTCTGTGATGATAACCTGCTGTTTATAAATGACGGTTCAAAAGATGATACATTAAAGTTGATACAGGCAGAAAATCTCAATCATATAAACTTCCCCCAAAATAAAGGGAAAGGAGCTGCCTTAACAGCAGCGTTTGAGTATGCGATTAAAGAAGGGTATCGTTCTGTTCTGACTATCGATGCTGACCTGCAGCACCTCCCTGAAGATATTCCCAAATTCTTTGCATTAGACAATGGGCAAAGGTTGATAATGGGGACAAGGGATATTTCGATGGAGAAAGATATGCCGTTTCAAAGATGGCTCACCAATAATCTGACCTCACTGATTATCTCCGTTTTTTCCACTCAAAGAATTCGTGATTCTCAATCCGGGTATCGGCTGATACCGGTACAGGTGTTAAAAGCTATCCGTTTAAAAACCATCGGGTATGATTTTGAATCTGAAATGCTCTTTAAAGCCGGAGCAGTCGGGTGTGAAGTTGCTGAAGTTCCCATAGCGACGATCTATGAAGGTTCAACTTCATTTATAAATCCGTATAAAGTGACATTGAGATTTATCCGACAAATATGGAAGAGGATATGGTCATGAAAAAAATACTCATTCTGTTTACATTAATTCTGATTATAGCCGGTTGTGGGAAAAAAATAACCGAGGCTGACAAATTAAATCAGAAAGGTATCGATAATTACTTCAGGGAAAATTACCGTCTTGCTTTAGATATGTTCAATCAGGCTATATCACTGGACCCATCTGATGCAAAGAAATATAATAACCGCGGCTTGGTCTTATTCTGTTTAGGTGACTATGAAAAATCACTTGAAGATTATGACAAAGCTTTAGAGCTCAAACCTGATTTCCCCGAGGTTTATAATAATCGTGCCATGACATTCGTCAGTCTTGAGAAATATCCCGAAGCTATCAAAGATTATACGAAAATAATCGAATCGACTCCAAATGATCAGGAGCTTTATTATAATAGAGGTGAGGCATTTTATAAGAGTAAACAATATGAAAATGCGATTGCAGATTTTAAAACAGCAATAAAAATCTATCCGAATTTTACTCATGCCTACAATAATCTTGGAATGACTTATCTGGAGCAAGGTGATCTGTTAAATGCATCTGATGCTTTTAATCGGGTAATCACGATTGATCCGAGAAACATCCAGGGATATATTAACCTTGCCAGACTGAATTATGATGCTGGAGATTATGAGGGTTGTGTTTACAATTGTGATAATGCCCTTAATGAAGACAAAAGAACGTACGAAGCATATATGAACAAAGGCATCGCTTTAGAAAAATTGAAAAAGAATTCCGAAGCTATCAAAGCATTTGAAAACTATCTGGAGTATGCCCCGGAAACAGATGAGTACCGATCGTTAGCAATGGATAAAATAGCTGCCCTCAAACGATAGATTTTATCAACTTACTTGCCTTTTGAACAAAGTTACGTTACTTTGCCCTCATGGCTGACAAACAACTTAAAATATTAGTGACAAATGATGATGGTTACTTTTCTGACGGAATAAAAGCACTTGCAAAAGAACTATCTAAAAAACATAAAATTTATTTAGTCGCCCCGGACAGGGAACAGTCGGCATCCTCGCATTCTTTGACTCTAAATCATCCTCTTCGAATGACCAAAATCGATAAAACTATATATACTACCGACGGTACCCCTACCGATTGTGTCATGCTTGCGATGCATCTTTTATACAAAGGGAAAAAGCCGGACATGATTGTTTCCGGTATCAATCATGGTGCCAATATGGGGGATGACGTAACCTATTCCGGTACGATCGCCGCCGCTATTGAGGGCTCCATTTTACAGGTCCCTTCGATTGCGGTATCAATGGCAAATTATGTTCCCGGAACACCGATGGTCAGAGCAGCATCATTTGTAAGAAAACTTGTCGATAACTATGATTCACTTGGTCTGACATACGCAACGATTTTAAATGTAAATCTCCCTGCTGATAATGGGAAACCATACAAAGATTACCTTTTTAC
>QQUK01000257.1 GCA_008501655.1 Calditrichota bacterium | reverse complement strand
AAAAGCTGCTTCGGGAAGAAAAATAGAGTAGTCCTGAAAATCAGAACCAATGATGAGATAAGAGAGCATTTGGAAAATAATTGGTTCTCCTAAAACGCCGCTTCCTTCAGGTGCTGTGATTGGTACTAATTCAGCATGAAACAAGCCATAACAGATCCATCCAACCGCTACTACCCAACCGGCTATTGGTCCCCATGCTCCGACTTCAATTAAATCCCGCCGATTCCAGAAAGGGGATTTCGATTTTATAATCGCTCCAAAAGTTCCTATGATATTCGGAGCCGGTATAAAATATGGCCAGGAAGTAATTATATCTCTTCTCCGGCTTGCAATGTAGTGTCCCATCTCATGAACAAACAGAATCGAAATCATAGCAAGGGTGAACTCAAGACCGGCACCCTGTTTTAATGCTGCAATGACCGAGTCGAAATCTGAGAATGAAGTAGCATGTTGGAGGTATACCGGGACAATATAAACGGTAAACAGGGTTGCAAAAAACAGAAATATGTTTAACGGCGGAATCTTAAAGGTAGGTTTCGGGTCGATGGTCAGCAGGATTGATTCATCGGTGTCGTTGAGTTTGTATTTGTATCCGGCCATTTTTAACCGGTCTTTTAAAATTGCTATTGATTGGAGCTTATTATAGCGGGGAAGGAGGGATAAGATTATATCTGTTCCGGAATAATAAGAAGCTGAAACAGCAAAAAGGTCACCGACTAATTTGTAGAGTGCTTTGTTTTGTTTTGATTCGGTTGAATGTTCCATCTGAGATAGTATAGAAAATTCAAAAGAGTATATCAATAAAAAAGGAGCCTGCTAAAAGCAGGCTCCTCTTAATCTATAACTAGATCAAACTATAGTCGAAAGGATTAGATAACCCAGTCACCCATCGGGCAAGGACCACAGTTGAAGTAGTAGTCGATCAAATATGCGATATCAGCAGCATCTACTGTACCGTCAGCGTTTACGTCACCCATGTGAGCAAACGGAATCGGGCCAGCGCCACCACCGTTAACAGATGTTGAGAGATAAACGATATCTGCGAGGTTAATACCACCGTCATCGTTTACGTCACCACGACCGAAACCGGCCCATTTGTTAACCATGTTAGCAATGTCACCAATAACAGCCGGATCATTAGCAACTTCACCAAAGTTAGCGATACCTATGGAATAGGAGTCACCACCGGCAAAGTCATGACCAGCGTAAGAGGTGTGCATTTCACCGTCAGATACGTTTGACGGCTGGTGTGCCTGATATGTTCCCGAAGGAGCACTCAGGTAAATGTATGCTGAATCGAAGTAAGCATTGATATCGAAGAGTGCAGAAGCACCGTTAAGACCTTTGACTGAACGGAGAGGTTCAAAGTCGAAGTCCTGACCGGCACCAACTGTACCACAACCAAACGGAATCTTGATTGATCCCCATGCTCTGTCTGCAGCTGGCTGATTTAACGACCATGCAGCGGAGATGGACTGATCAAAGGTAGCCGAGTCAGATCCTACGTCATAGTCAGCGATCTGACCGATGTACCAATCTGTTACCGGGTTACCATTACGTTCAGTAATGTCTAAGATTTCAAGAGTTACGTCATTGAATTCAGGTCTGTCAACAACACCGTATGTACGGCTGTTAACTAAGAGACCCATTGAGAGAGTATCATCAAATGATTTAATATCGAAAGCTGACCAATCCCAAGCCGTTACTAACGGATCAGCATTTGTGTCAAAGTTTTCTACAGAGTCAAGATATGTAGCACATACCATGTCAGCTGTCATCGGATCATAAGTGATACCATCAGCTGTGATAGAACCAACAGCGACTGAAGCAGTCAATGCAGGTTTACATTCTGTATCACAGTAGTTCGGGTCAGCCTGGATTGAAGTCCAAGCATCAGCTTCGCCGCCACCAGAAGACCAGTCCTGGGTATTAAGAGCGATAGCATATGTGCTTGCACCATAGATTAATGAACCCTGGTAGTATGCAGCATCTTCGCCATTAATATCGAATCCATGCGGATCCCAGTCACCGGTACCCAGACGTGAAGTATTGGTTACTAACTGAGAGTTAGCAGCACCAACACCGAAGTGCAGGGTAGTAGTGTCGATTAAGCAACCACCAACAGCTGTTAAGAGAACTTCAGGAAGCATACCAGCAGCAGAACCACCGTAGTTCATGAAGTAATCAACGTCGTCAGATTCGATAGCGATGTATACAGACTGCGGTCCACGGCTAATCAGAGGCTGATTAACTGTGAATTCGATATCCATAGTATCGCCAGGAGCAACAACGTCACCGGCTGTCGGATGATCAAGTGAGATGAACCATGCAGGGATACCAGCTGAATTGCTGCGTGCGTATCTATCGGTTTCAGTGCTTCTGACGTTGAGGAGGTCACCTTCGGTATCGAAAGATCTGTCATTCAACTGACGGAATTTTGAAAGGAATGATTCACGAGCCATGTCATCAGCGATAGCTGCTGCGCGTTCCATAACCTCTTCCGGTACATAGCCAGCAGCAAAGTCAGGTCTGGATGAACCGTTCGGGTTTGGATTTTCATCTACATAAGTAGCAAGAATATTCAGATCTTCACAACCGGTGTTAACGATGATAGGTCCAGCGTTAACCGGGAGTGCAGGGTTTACACCAAATTCTACGGCTGTAGAAGGATTGAATGTCTGAATTTCGATACGCGGTCTTGAAGCACCTTCTTTGAGGTCAATTAAGTCACCAAAGAAAGTAGCAAAGACCATATGTATACCGTC
>QQUK01000258.1 GCA_008501655.1 Calditrichota bacterium | reverse complement strand
AAAATCAGAATTATCAAAACTACAGGCAGGTGACCGTGTTACCGTCTACTCAATTTTTGAAGCAAAACAGAATGTGGTTTCAGTTTTCGGTCAGGTTAAACATGCCGGCTATTTTGAAAGAGAAGATTCAACCCGCGTCTCCGATCTGATATCAAAAGCAAAACTCTACCCATACGATGTATACTTTGACAGGGTAGACTTGTTTAGAAAAAACCTCAACGGGACAGTAGAAATTATCCCGGTTAACTTAAATAAAATTATCGCAGGAGATAAAACAGAAGACATCTTCCTGCAGAACAAAGATTCCCTGCATGTTTATTCCATCAAAGATGTTGAATGGGATAAATATGTTTACATCGAAGGTGAGATAAAAAAACCGGGAAGATATCCGCTATATTCAGATATGTCGGTTAATGATCTGATCTTTCTTGCGGGTTCTTTTACCCGTTCTGCTCAAAAACATTCGGCAGAAATTGCCCGTATAGATAATCAGGCTGAAGTTTCTCTCTGTACAATAGGTTTAGAGACAAAAGAAGCAACTGACTTCCCATTACAGGAAGATGATCATATCTACATCAGGCAGATTCCTGAATGGGACAAGAATAGATCGATAACAATTAAAGGAGCTGTTAAGTATCCGGGTGAATATACTCTTGCCAGCAGACAGGAAACACTTTATCAACTTCTGAATCGGGTCGGCGGCTTTATAGACAATTCTTTCCCCCGCGGTATTGTATTTGAACGACGTTCAATCAAGTCGAATCTTGACCGTCTTCGCGTTAATGAGGTCATTCAACGGTCCAGCCCGATAAAACTTGACTCGATCGGTAATATCGTCGAGGAAACAAAAGTTGAATATGATTCTCTTTCGATGAACCGGATTATAATTGATATGGAAAAAATCCTTGCTACTAACGGTGCCGAAGGGGATATCATTCTTGAACCTAATGATCATATCTTTATACCAACCGTTCCTTCCGGGATTTCCATACTCGGAGCAGTTGGAGCAAATGGTACTATGAAATACCGAAATGGACTTTCAGTAAAAGATTATATCGGTCGCGCCGGAAACTTTACCAAACAAGCTGACAAAAAACAGACACGCCTTATTAAAGCTACCGGTGAAGTACACAGCGGTGGCGGAATACTGAGCCAGCGGGTTCAAATCGGTGATATCATCGTGGTACCGACAAAAATTGAAAAAGAAGGTAACTTCTTGAAAAACTTCACTACAGCTCTTTCGGCTGCTACAGGAGTATTAACTTCAGTCTATATTATCAGCAAACTATAAAAATCATCTTTTTTTACCTTCCTAAAACAAAGCCGGTTCAGCATGTCTGAACCGGCTTTTTAGTTTGGAATATATTTCTTTTTTACCCGGAAAAAATAACTCATTTTGTCCCTGTTCAGATTTTTTGTCACACAGCAATCACATTGTATTACATGCACTTACAACCGTTTCGCACAGTTGGCACAAAGCTTGCAATGCTATAATTGTAAGGAGAATGAATATGATAGAACATACAAAAACCATTATCGAATCAACCGATGATATTTCCCAGTTGGTTGGACAGAATCTCATGATTCACAAAAGTTCTGTTTTTCCCTTTGCCGACAGCGATGAGTTTCTCGCAGAACTTTTAAAGCATAACCATAATAACTCAAAACTGATTTCAATCGGCACCTCGACTCCGGAACTTTTAATCGCCTGCGACAAAGCAGGGATCGAAGTCGCAGAGACTCTCGGTAAAACAGCTTTTACCAATTCAATCGAAGAGATACTAAATTCTATATCTTCAGGTGACATCGTTTACATACAGAATCCGCATAAACTGAGTGGTGCGAATTTCTCACTTTCCGATTTAAAATCGATAGTAGAAAAAAACAAAGAAGGACTCAATATCATTGATGAATACTATTTCGACTTTTTCGGTATTTCATCGATTCCTCTTTTAACTCTTTGTGATAATCTCGTCATCATCCGATCATTTGCAGCTCCTTTCGGAATATATTCATCTGATGCCGGTTTTGCTCTTGCATCCTCGAAAATGATCAGGCACTTCAAAGAAAATTTCCAGCTGAGAAAAATTACAAATATTCTGAGAAAAACAATTCTGGCAACATTGACCAACAACGATATCCTCCAGGAGCGTCTGAAAGAGATTCATGAAGAATCACTCCGGATCACCAAAGCATTGACAGCTCTCGGAGTTCAATGCCGCATCACAGCAACCGATTTCCTGTTGCTGCGTGTTGCGTCAGTCAAGGATGTCGGTAATTACTTGAGAAGTTTAAAAATCGAAGTCGACAATCTTGACGGCTATCCCAAAATGCAGAAATATATCCGGTTCCGTATAGAATCGAAATTTTCAAATGATCGCTTTATCAATGCATTTGAAAAAATGCCGCAGGAATTCTACAAATTGAAAACAGCCGACTTACAAAAAACGACCCTCAGAAAATCGGCTGAAAAAAATCAGCTGTCTCTTGATGATATTCTCAATGAAAAGATTGCTGAACGGTCTACAAGCAAAGTTAACATAGAAGAAAAGCATCTATTTAAAATAATGGATTAAAAAATGAGTAAACGTAAACAACAGGCACTGCTTCTCCTATCCGGTCAACCGCAAATCTATGCGATTACAGCGATTAGTTTTTACCTCATGTTTACATATTTTGGATACTCACTTGAATTTACTTCAACTATCATACTCCTTGCATCAACCATCAGATTTCTCTTTTATCTTACCAGAGCGCCAAAACCTGTATTGGAAGAATATTCAATCAGGAAAAGGTTTAAACGGCTTATCGAAGATGAAGGGAAAACCCTCCTGACTCTTACCGCAGTTTTGTTTCTTGCTAATATGCCGCTTCTGCCGTCAGATTTAATCTGGGCAATTGCGATTAATATCGTAGGTCAGACTGCAGGCTTGTTTTTAAGCAACCAGATTTTGAAATTTCTTAAAATTAACCGATACTGCACCGGTCAGAAAAATGTCCTTATCATAGGAACCGGTAAAAATGCCAAAAAAGCATGCGATGCTGTACTTGATTCACCGGAAAGTGAATCGACGCTCGCCGGCTTTTTGGATTATAAGAAAAATTCTCTCTGGCGATACCGGGATATTCCCCTTATCGGACATCCTGATGAACTCGCCGGATTAATTTCCCACACACAAATAGACCTGATAATCGTTGCTGCTGAAAACGGTGATATATCAAAAACAGATGCTGTTTTTGAAACAGCAGAAAAAATGGGAATAGCTATATGCTATGCTCCTGATTTGTATCATCCGACGATTTCCAAAGCACGTCCGGCATTTATAAACTCCATGCCCGTGATGCTCTATCGCGCGGTCCCGGATGACCAGATGAAACTATTTGTGAAACAGCTCATTGACCGTATTGGAGCTCTTATCGGGGTCGTTGTATTTTCACCGGTGATGTTTTGTATTGCCCTCGCAATTAAAATAGAAGATGGCGGCGATATTTTCTTTAAACAGATTCGTTCCGGTCTCAACGGCAGACAATTCCATCTCTTTAAATTCAGAACGATGTGTTCCGATGCTGAGGCTAAAAAAGCAGAACTTACTGCTATGAATGAAATGTCCGGACCGGTATTCAAAATCACAAACGATCCAAGAGTTACTAAAGTCGGAAAATTACTCAGGAAGACATCCCTTGATGAACTTCCCCAGTTTTTTAATGTCCTGGTTGGCAATATGTCATTAGTCGGGCCAAGACCGCCTCTCCCGAAAGAAGTCGCTGAATATCAAAACTGGCAGCACCGGAGACTTTCAGTCAAACCGGGGGTTACCTGTACCTGGCAGGTCAGCGGTCGGAATAATATAGATTTTGAAGAATGGATGAAACTCGATTTAGATTATATTGACAACTGGTCACTTTGGAACGATACTAAAATAATATTAAAAACCGTACCGGCTGTGCTGAAAGGCTCCGGTGCATCATAATTCAATCAACTTGTTGGTTGGTACAAAGCATGGATGCAACGTATGAACCGGTTGTTCATATTTATATTTCTCATAGGATTCGCTGTTAAAACTGATGCGGGAGTTTTTCTTCCGCTCGATGATTCCGAACATCGTATATTCTATAAACAGATTGAACGAAACGAATATCTGAATCATACTGCTTTTGATTATTTCAAAGCTCCCTGGTTTATCCCCGACTCTTTGGTCGATCTCTCTCATTACAATTTCCTGCAGTTAGGATCAACCGAAAACGTAAATGTTATTTTTTCTGTAAACGACCGATTGTTTATCAAAGAGAAAAGTAAAACAATCTCTTTTGAAAAACTGAAAGCAAAACTGTTTGCCCAACCGTTTTCAAACATCTATTTCTACAGTTCAATTTCATTGGATGAACAAAAAGCTGAAGACCCGGCATATGCCGGGAAAAAATGGCGCGGTCTTGCCGGTGGCATAGACCAGTCATTTGCCGCCTACAATTCAAAATCATTCACGGCTATCGCCGGGAGATTCAAAGCGTTTTGGGGGATTGAAAAGTCATTACTCTTGTCAGCCGAACAGCCCCTTGACGGGTTTTCTTATTCGGTCAAATGGAAAAAACTGACTTTGTCCTATCAGCTGGCAAAACTGAATCAGATTGGACTGACAATCGGAACTCATTTTTATGAGAACAGATATTTTGCCGGACACAGAATCGATATTTCACTCACCGAAAACTTTCGCATCGGACTGTTTGAGTCGGTTATCTTCGGTGGTTACGGACGGACGGTTGAGTTTAACTATCTGAACCCGGTTCTCTATTTCCATGCCGATCAGCTTAACGATAACACAAACGACAACACATTCTTAGGGTTTGATTTTACCTATTATTATAAAAAATCAAAACTGTATGGTCAGGTTTTTGTCGATGATATGCAGATTGAAAAAAAATCACAGGGGGATGAAGAACCAAACGAAATCGGGATAACTGTCGGTGTTTTCCAAACAGATATTTATAGAAATACCGACATAGAATTTTCCTATACCCGGATAACCAACCGGACCTATAATCAGACATATCCTAAAAACAGATACACTGAAAATAACCGGTCCCTCGGTTACTATGATGCCAACGACTTTGATTTAATAAATGCTGAAGTCAGACACTGGCTTAACAAAAACACTAATCTCACACTCATCGCTTCGTATCAAAGGCAGGGGGAAGGTTCAATAAACGATCCCTGGACAGAACCATGGCTTGATATTGAAGGTGACTACTCTGAAGAGTTTCCGACCGGTATTGTGGAAAAACGAACAAAAATACAACTTGGAGTAGCATCTTTTGTTGCCGGAAACTTTTTTATAAATGCAGACGGCGGATACCTGTCAACAGCAAACAAATTTCATATCGAATCAAATTCAGAAAAAACTCTTTTCTTAAATTTGTATCTGACAGCATTTCTTTCCACAGCATTGTAAATTTTTTAAATCTCTAACTTGTTATATTTCAACTAATTTCACTTAAATTTCTACAGATGGAACAAAGAGTTCCTTGGTTTTGTTTTAATATACTGTAACGTATTAATCACTTAACCTCCAAAGGAGTAAAATCTTTATGAAAAAAGGACTTCTCTTAGTTGCTGCAATGCTCTTTATCATCCCCTTGACGGTTGATGCTGGCTGTGGAAGCTGCGGCAGTGAAAAACCGGGACATACCCACGAAGAAGGTCATTCCCATGACGCTATGAAAGCTAACGTCAAAACAATTGAAGGAACTCTTGTTTGTTTAGGATGCTCATTAAAAGCGGATGGTGCCAAATCTGAATGCAAAGTAAACGGATGTAGCCACGCAGTCAAAACAGCTGATGGTAAATATATCAATCTGCTAAATAACAAATATTCAAAAGGATTGATTAAAGGCGGTGATATGCATAACAAACCGATAAAAATCACCGGTACATATTTTGCCAATGCTCAGACACTCGATGTCCAGTCATTTACATTTGATGGAAAAACAAAATCATGGTGTGACCATTGTTCCGCCATGGACGGATGTATGGCAAAAAAATAAAACTGACATCTGTCAGTGAGTTTATCAATGAAGCACCGCTTGAGCACAGGCGGTGCTTTTTTCGTGGGCGGCAGACGCCCTCGTCTGTCCCTCCTTGCACAGTCAGGATCCCTTTCCTGACAGTATTTGTAGGTCGGGTTCCCTGAGTAAGCGAAAGCGAGCGAAGAACCCGACAATCTGTAATACTTAATATGAGACTCCTGCCTTCGCAGGAGAGGGGTTCACTTATAACTTTTAAAAGTTGTGTCAGGTGCTGATTCACCGAAGGTGGATTGTCACCTGACACCGCAACTCCAAAAGTCGGGTTCCTGTGCTGTCAGGCGTCTCGCCTGACAGTATTTATTTCGTAGGTAGGATTTCTTGAAAGAGTAATAAGTCTTGTAGGTCGGATTCCGTTGTATTAAACTCGACAGAGTTCAATGTCGAGAAACCCGACAATTACCGGCAGACAGGGATGTCTGCCTTGCACACTTTTGAGACTTAACCGAAACTGGATTCCTGCGTTCGCAGGAATGACATTGTTTAAAATGTCACACTGAGTCCGCCTCGGCGGAAAGTGGACTTTTTCGTGGGCGGCAGACGCCCTCGTCTGCCCCTTCGTGCACTATTAGCTTGTAGGTCGGGTTCCCTGAGTAAGCGAAAGCGAGCGAAGAACCCGACGAAAACATGAGATTGCCACGTCGCTTCGCTCCTCGCAATAACAAACCATAGAATCTGTCACACTGAGCTTGTCGAAGGGTGCTCTATATTCTCCCCTCTATTAAAACCGGCTGGGGGTATATTTGTGAATAGAGAGAATACATTTTTTCACGACTTAACCGAAACTGGATTCCTGAGCAAGTCAGGAATGACATTGTTTAAAAAGTCACACTGAGCTTGTCGAAGTGGACTTTTTCGTGGGCGGCAGACACCCTCGTCTGCCCCTCCTTGCGCTGTCAGGAACCCTTTCCTGACAGTATTTGTAGGTCGGGTTCCCTGAGTAAGCGAAAGCGAACGAAGAACCCGACAAAACAATTGCAATAAAAAAAGACCGGTCGAAGGGAGGACTAAAATGACCGGTCTTTTTATACAGGTGAGAAATCTTGCTTAAATAGAAACTTCCTTGTTAGTGAAAACTTATGATCCCTTTTCCGCTTTCTCTACTGTTTCTTCAAATTTGGCAACGACATTATCAAGTTCTTCCAGGATGTTATCAGGTGACAAATTTTTCTTATCATCGACAACCGGAGTATCAATATCAATTGTATTATGTTCGGTTGCATGTTCCTGAGCATCGTGGGATAGGGTTACTTTACCGGTTTCTTCAGAATTATCATCTTCTTCATTATCACCGTGTGTAGTGGAACTCATCCCTTCAGAACCATTCTCTTTTGGTGTTATAAATCCATCCGGGATATCTTCAGCACGCTTGTTTGTGACAACGACTTCACCCTGTTTTGGGATTTTCTGGTCACCGATCATTGTTTCAGGGTCAATATTTCCCTGATTATCCGTATGATCATACTTCTTAAGGGCTGCAGCAAGTTCCGGATCAACCGGAGCTTCTTGTGCTTCTACAATCTTATCCGGGGCATTTGCTTCTTCAGTGATAATCTGTTCCTGTTTTGGTGCTGAAGCAATCGAAGTCATCTCGGCTCTGGATAGCTCTTCGGACTCGACAACATCAATGTCTTTTGAGGAATCGTTAAGGCTGATATCCTCGGCATCTTCAGATTTTTCAGGAGTAGATGATGGTGCTGGTGCAATAGGAGGTACTGGTATATTAATTTTTGGTGCATGTGCAGGGTCGTATGAAAATTCAGTTTCATCAATTTTTTTAACCATATTAAGATGACCGTGGATAATTTCACGAATCTCTTCAACAAATGAATTTTTAGTATTTTCAAGTTTTTTTAACTGGTCAGCATATTCAGTTAACTTATGCTGTTGTTCGGCTACAATATGTTCAGCTTTTTCTTTTGCTTCCTTAAGCATCTTCATTGTATCATCTTTAGCTTTAGAAACAAGCAGGTCAGCATTCTTGCGAGAATCGATAGCAGCAGCTTTGATTGCTTCTTCATATTGTTTGACATTGTCGAGTTGACTTTTTATTGAATCGTTTTCCATTGACAGTCTTAAATGTTCCTGCTTCAGATTCTCCATAGCAGTGGCAATCTGATTTAAGAAAGAATCAACTTCTTCCTTGTCGTACCCACGCATCTGATTTGGGAACTCATAATTACGAATATCATTCGGGGATAAATCCATTTTCAACCTTACTTTCTTTATGTCTGCTTTATTTTTTCATTTGTATATTTCCACCGTTTACAACTGAAACAGCGGAAAATTATTATCCTCCTTATTATTATCGAACAAACCGGCAAAAATATTAACCAAAAGACGCAATTTTTTGCAGATATAAATTGTTGCGGGATATAGAGTTTATTGAAAAATAAGAGAATTATTCGTCGTAAGTACGTTCACCAAACAGAAGTGACCCGATTCGAATCATCGTCGAGCCTTCGGCAATTGCCAGCGGAAAGTCATTGGACATCCCCATAGAGAGCGTGTCAAACTCACCTCCGATGATCTCCTGACCTTCTTTATACAGGTCATAACACTTTTTAAAGGCTTCTCGAATGGCATCTTCATCATCGGTATTTGGTCCGATTGTCATAAGACCGACTAAATTGATATTAGGATAATTATCTATGTTATTAATAAAAGGGATGACTTCTTCAATCGAAAGACCGTATTTCTGTTCTTCACCGGAAGAGTTTACTTCTAACAGACAATCGATAGTACGGTCGACAGCACCAGCCTGCTTGGATATCTCAGCTGCCAGTTTATCGGAATCAACAGACTGGATAACATCAAAAAGCTCAATAGCCTTTTTAACTTTGTTCGTCTGCAGGTGACCGATCATATGGTAACGGGCAATCTGTCCCAGTTCGGTTATCTTCGGTTCAGCATCCTGAATACGGCTTTCACCGATATTATGAATCCCGTTTGCTACCGCAGTTTGGATATATGCTGCCGGAAATGTTTTCGTTACCGCTACGACTGTTATATCGTCAGCATTCCGGTCGTACTCATCGCAAGCTTCGGCTATCTGACCGTTTAACTCAACTAAACTTTTTGCTATTGAATTTTTCATCGTTCCGATTAATAAAAACCTAAAACTTTAGAATTTGCAACAACTATTAATCAAAAAAAAGCCCGCCGAAGCGGGCTTTCATCTATATACACTCTTACGTTATGCTACGGCTATTTCAGCTTTGTCATCAACATTCAGCGGGACATCAGGAGTTACCGGAGGTTCGGTATTATCCATCAGTTGATTTTCGGGCAGGACAAATTTTGTTTCAAGCATATCTACAGCTTCATTGACCCGTCCGAAGAATGAATCTATCGAACCTAACAGCTGGTCTTTGACAGCACCGGCTGTTTCCTCAGCAAATCCGAGTTGTTCTACAGCCATAGTGAAAAATTCTTCAGCTTTGGCACGGAGGTCAGTTTCAGCAGCAGAGAGATATTCATCAACCGTGTTAAAAAACGTCCGCATCATTTCCGGAGTTGAAGTTTCAGCAACAGCACCGGCAGTATTGACATAGTCGCTCAATTTATCCGGTTGTGCTTCAGCGACAGCTTGAGTCTGGACATTGAATTTTTCTAAATTGGAAAATCCGAAATTCGAATCAAGCCGATACCGGAGAGCAAACTTATTTACCGAACGGCGGTAGTTTCCGAAATCTTCAAATTTCATCGACTTACTGATGCGGGTCGATTCACGATAAAAAGAATCGAGTTTGAAATTTTTTGTCTGGGCACCAAACCGGCTCATCGTCATCTCTTTCTGGCGTGATTTATACTGCTTGATAGATGCCGGGTCTAATTTGTCACCCATGTTTGTTTCCATAATCTCAACACCTTTGACATCAAAACCGGCCGAAAGCCCGAAACCGGCTGCTGCAAAACGGGTCAACTCGGATGTATCACCATCTTCAAGAGATTCAGCAACGGAACTGATTGCGGCCAGGTCAAACTGGAGCATCATTTTGTAATCAAGTTTTGCACGGCGCGAGAAGAAGCTGACATCACCCGACTCTTTTGTCTCCGGAATATTGTCATCGGACGGGACTGTTGGATTACCATAGGTAGCTTCATCAGAATCGGATACCTGAGGTTCAGTATTGGTTGTATCATCTGAATCGGTTACCGGAATATCAGTTTTTTTGTTTTCATCGTTGGCAACATAAGCATCGTCGGGTGTTTCTGCAACCGGGGTAGTTGGGGCAAGGGAGCTTGAATAATCCTGAGGAGCTTTTTCACTTGAATTATAAACGGTCATCTCCTGATACCGGTTGACCATCGTATTGGCGAATTGGCTAAAAAAGTTTACAAATCCCATCTTTTCATCCTTCTGTTTATCATTCTGAATCTTGCTTCTATATATCGGAAAAATCGATTTTTCCTTTATAGGGGATAAATTCGGAAATGTTTTCTTGACAAACTTTGTGAATTTTGTAACTTTGTCGAAAAGAAATAACAGTTTTAACCATAAAGGATACAACGATATGACTCCAGTACATCCTGATACATTGTCAGCTTTAAGCACCGGAATTCAAGCCGAGGTCGCAAGCTATGTATTTTATCTCGAGGCAGCTAAAAAAGCAGATACCGACGAACATAAAAATATTTTAGAAAAACTCGCCTTCGAGGAAAAAGACCATTTCCATATCTTAGAACGTCAGTATGATTCTCTTGTCCGTTCCGAAAAATGGATTTCCACTGCTGATATTCTTAAGCAGGAAGGTCTCCCGGAAATCTCCGAGGATATGACCAACGAACATCGCGACCTGATCGCCGAAGTCACCAACGCTGACACGATGGACAAAGTTTTGGACATCGCTTACCGTCTTGAGGAAGAAGCGTACACACTTTTCAAAGGTGCTGTTGACCGATGCGAAACCGATGAAGGGAAACGGATTTTTACCGAGCTTTCCAAGTTTGAAGAA
>QQUK01000029.1 GCA_008501655.1 Calditrichota bacterium | reverse complement strand
GAGCGAGCGAATTCTCTGGTTCGCAACCAGCTTTTCGTCAATCATTTCCCGCATATCGTCATGGGTGATCTCTTCGACTTTTTGTACTTCATGGGATGTTCTGAACCCATCAAAGAAATGAACAAAGGGATTCTGCTTTCAAGCGTCGATGTCTGAGCGATTAAAGCGAGATCCATGACTTCCTGTACCGAACCTGAGGCAAGTAGCCCAAAACCGGTAGAACGGGTAGCCATGACATCGGAGTGGTCACCGAAAATTGAAAGAGCGTGGGTAGCAACTGCACGGGCTGAAACATGAAAAACGGTCGGTGTCAGTTCACCGGCAATTTTAAACATATTCGGGATCATGAGCAGCAAACCTTGTGATGCTGTATAAGTAGTTGTCAAGGCACCTGCGGTGAGGGCACCATGGACAGCACCGGAAGCGCCGCCTTCGGACTGCATCTCGACAACATCAGGGATTGTACCCCAGATATTTTTATCACCTTTTGCTGATTTTTCATCAGCGATTTCACCCATGTTGGATGACGGGGTGATAGGATAAATTGCTATGACTTCGTTCGTAGCATGTGAAACATAGGCGGCTGCAGTATTTCCGTCTATCGTTACCATTCGTCTCTTACTTTTACCGTTCTGAGACTTCTGATTTCCCGATTCCTGAGTAGCTTCTTTTAACATTTACATATTACTCCTGTATTAAAAATATCATCCGTACCTTACCCGGATGACTTGTCTGATTTAGACAAAGTTATTTCTTTTTGTGCCTGATATTTACCTTTTTTATCTTTATACGATGTTTTGCATTCCTCATCAGCTTCCAAAAATAAGAGCTGTCCGATCCCTTCGTTGGCGTAAACTCTGACCGGTACCGGAGAAGTGTTTGCCAGTGAAATCGTAGCAAAACCTTCCCATTCCGGTTCAAATGGAGTTACATTCACAATGACCCCACAGCGCGCATAGGTGGACTTGCCAAAACAGATCGTAATGATATTTCGGGGAATTTTAAAATATTCTTTGGTGCGGGCTAATAGAAAAGAATTAGCCGGAATTAAAACCGAGTCTGATTTTATATCGTCAAATAAAGAAGAATTATCTTTTTTCGGGTCCAGTTCTCCCGCAGCATTTTTATTGAATACTTTAAACTCATCTGATAAACTGATATCATACCCATAGGAGGAAGTACCAAAACTAATACCATTTCTAATCTGGTCTTCGGAAAACGGTTTAATCATCTCCCGTGAGAGTGACATTTCAGCAATCCACTTGTCGGACTTTACAGGCATACTCGTTGCTCCTACATGTTTGCTATCTCAATTGCCCGAACATAAACAATAAAATAAGCAGTGTAAACCATAAAATGAGACAATGCCTATCTTAATGTAGATTATTTTACTTAGAGACTGCTAACTGTTTCTCCTTTTGCCATTTGACCAATGTTTCCAGAGTATGGTCTTCAAATATCTGCACAAGTTTATCTTCTGCAATTACCAAAAGCTCTCTTAATGCACAAAATTCAGATTTATCACAAACACCGGTATCATTGATGCATTTCACTAAGTGATACGGTCCATGTATTGATTCGAGAACTTCTTTTACTGTAATTTCTGAGGGTAGTTTGGCGAGAGTAAATCCACCGCGGACGCCTCTATGAGATCTGACAATGCCTGAACGGGATAAAGACTGGAAAATTTTTGCTAAAAACTTTTCAGGGATCTCTTTTGCTTCGGAGATTTCAGAAAGAGGAGTTACTACACCCGGTTCTTTTTCTGATAAATAAATGACTCCAAGCATTCCATATTCTTCAGCTTTTGTAAACTGCATTGCAGCCTTCTTTCTTCAAGGAATTTGCATTAAGGGCATTATTCCTATCATAATTGCCCGGTTTAAATATTACATAAAATAATACTAAATGAAGATAGATTTGTCAACGAGAATAAGTTATTTTTTTCACAAATACAGGAGGTTAGTAGCGGCTTAACTTATAGCCTTATATGAGATTGACTTTTATCAAGAAATAACAAATATTATACAAATAAAATTAAACTGAGGAATGTATGAATAAAGATAAAAAAGATTCAGATAACGGATTATTGCTGGTTTATACCGGTAATGGTAAAGGGAAAACAACCGCAGCTTTAGGGATGTGTGTCCGGGCGGTCGGTTATGATTGGAATGTCTGTATTATTCAGTTTGTTAAAGGAAGTTGGAAATATGGTGAACTCAAAGGAATCAAACGCTTAGAGCCGAATGTCGAACTGTTTACCGTCGGGGAAGGCTTTGTCGGTATTGTTGATGATAAAAAAGAGTTTGCTGAGCATCAGAGAGCTGCCGCAGAAGGAATTGACTTTGCCAAAGATAAAATTACATCAGGAAAATATAATCTTGTAATTCTGGATGAGCTAAATGTTGCGTATGACCTGAAGCTTATTGATAAAGATCAAGTATTGCAGCTTGTTGATGCAAAATCAACAGAACAACACCTGGTTATTACAGGCAGAGGAGCTCCGGAGTTCTTAATCGAAAAAGCTGATCTGGTTACCGAAATGAAAGAGATCAAACACCCATATCAGGCTGGGATTCTTGCACAAAAAGGAATCGACTGGTGAAAATAGCTGTTACCGGCGGGTTTGGTTTTATCGGCAGGAATATTGTCAAGCGGCTACTTGATGATGGTCATGAGATAAACATCCTGTCCCACAATAACAAATCTAAAGGGCTGTTTAAAAAAGATGTAACAATTTATAATGGTTCCATCAAAGCTGTCGATTCTCT
>QQUK01000273.1 GCA_008501655.1 Calditrichota bacterium | reverse complement strand
TTGAAGCGGGAGAGGTTGTGTTGTCGAAGAAGATGGTGTTGATGCGGTGAGGAGCACCCTTCGACAAGCTCAGGGTGACTTTTTGTAAGTTTTATCTAAAATTCAAGAGATCACTTATAATCTGTCATGCTGAGCTTGTCGAAGCATGTTCCGAATAAAGTGTAAAATCTAAATACAGTCACACTGAGCGGAGTCGAAGTGGACTTGAAAAAACATCACATTCTCTGCCAATATGGCTGAAATATGCCAATCTTGCTTGACTATGTCGGCAAAAAAGACCATATTCACTGTATGAATAAAAATAATGAAGAAATAATCAAGTTTATCAAGGCAAATACTGACCATCCAATGAAAATGAAAGAGCTCGCCAAAGCTCTCGGAGTCAAAAACCCTGATTACAACAAATTCCGGAATTCTGTCAAATCGCTCATTCAAACCGGCCATCTGGTAAAACTGAAACGGGGAAGAATCGGTATTGCCGATGAACTGAATGTCAAAGTAGGGAAAATCTCGGTCGCACGCGGCGGATTCGGATTCCTGATTGTTGAGGATGATCCGGTTGATGTTTTTATCCCAGCGAATAAACTGAATACAGCTCTCGATGGTGACCGGGTGATGGTGCGCGTCAGCGGAACTGAGAACGGCAGACCAACCGGTTCAGTTATCAAAATCGTCGAACGGGTAAGCAGAAATATCGTTGGTATTTTTAACCGTAGTAAAACATTTTCGTTTGTTGTCCCCGATAATAAAAAAATCCATCGGGATATTTATATTCCGACTAAGTTATCAATGAATGCCAAAGACGGACAAAAAGTCGTCTGTATCATAGAAAGCTGGGATGACCCTTACCGCAACCCGGAAGGGGAGATTACTGAAGTTCTTGGATTCCCGGGACAGCCGGGTGTTGATATGAAAGCGATAGTCAAGACATACCAGCTACCTGAAGAATTTCCTCCCGAAGTTTTAGAACAGGCTGAGTATGCTTCGGCGAAACTCGATGAATCCGATCTATCCAAACGGCTTGACCTGACTAAAGAGTGCATCTATACAATTGACCCGGTTGATGCCAAAGACCATGATGATGCAGTTTCTGTTAAAAAGCACAGCAAAGGATATTCACTCTCGGTACATATTGCCGATGTTTCCCATTTTGTGGAAGAAGGTTCACAGCTTGATAAAGAAGCTATCAAACGAGGGAACTCGGTCTATCTGCCGGGGATGGTCATACCGATGCTTCCTGAACTTTTGTCAAACAATGTCTGTTCGCTTATGGTTAATAAAAAACGGCTGGCACACTCGGCATTCATCGAATTTGACAAGCAGGGGAAGATGATTTCATGGAAGTTTGCGGATACAATTATTAAGTCAGCAGCCAAACTAAGTTATGAAGATGTTCAGGAATATTTTGATACAAAAGTTGTCACTCCAAAGATAAAAAAGGTTCAAGAGAATCTGGATGCGGCAAGGGAACTTGCTCATCTGATTTCCAACCAGCGGTTTGCTGAAGGGTCGCTCGATTTTGATTTACCGGAATCGGACCTCATTATGGATGACAACGGTGAAGTCACCAATCTCAAGGCTAAAGTCCGCCTTGAGTCGCATCGCCTGGTTGAAGAATTTATGCTTGTGACCAACAAAGCTGTCGCTCTTGAGGTTTTCCGTGCTGCCCAGCCGTTTTTATATCGGGTACATGAAAAACCGGATATTGAAAAACTGACAGAATTTTCCGCAATGATGAAACGTATCGGGCTCACATTTCCAGTTTCGGCAACGATGAAACCGGTGCAGTTCTCACGATTTTTGGAACGGGTCAAAGATGACCCGAAAGCTGATTTTATTAATGAACTGCTTTTACGTTCAATGAAAAAAGCTGTTTACCAGAGAGAAAACATCGGCCATTTTGGGCTGGCATTTAAACATTATACACATTTTACTTCGCCAATCCGAAGGTATCCTGATTTAGTTGTTCATCGGCTGTTGCGAAAATTAAAAAACAATCGCTATCCGGCTGCATTTGCTAAAAAAGTTCCCGGCATGATTGATTCTATTTCAAAACATTGCTCTGAAACTGAACGGCATGCGGAAAGAGCCGAACGTGACGCTATCAAGGTCAAACAGATGTCGTTTATGGCTGAGCATGTCGGTGAGGAATATGATGGTGTTATCACCGGTGTGATGCCGTACGGTTTTTATGTCCGGCTTGACCCGTTAGGTGTTGAAGGACTGGTACGGATATCCTCAATTGATGATGATTATTATCTGTATGATGAAAAGCATTACCGGATTGTCGGGCGGAGAAACAGCAAGGTCTATCAGCTCGGTGATAAAATCAAAATCGGCATAACCCGCGTGGATAAAGTAACCGCTGAGATGGATCTGCATATAGTTTTATCAATAAGCAAAAAGAGAAAAAAGACAAAAGTTAGAGATACTAAACCGGTAAAACGTAAAACAACAAAACGCAAAAAACGATGAAGAACAAAATACTAATTCTTACAGACAAAAACAGAACCTCACCTATTGCGTGGGAAAAAATCGGTATTGTCGTTGACCAGTTATCAGAATTGTACCAGATGGCAAAAGAATCAATGATTGATCTGATAATTGTTGATGAAATGAGAACAGATCTCCGTCCTGCCGTTGCCATTAAACTTCGCCGGTCAAACGGATTGACCGATATATGGAAAGTATCAGCTGATGCATCTGAATTTGATTATCATGAAACTCATTTTGACGGTTCTTTTTCAGTTGAACTTGGTAATGACGGTATA
>QQUK01000037.1 GCA_008501655.1 Calditrichota bacterium | reverse complement strand
TGGTTCTGCCTTTTTGTCGGGTTCTTCGAGAAACTCCCGTTTCTCTCAGGGAACCCGACCTACACTTTTTACTTTCTGAATACATTATCTTTATTCATATTACTCCTATGCTCTCGTTCAAAAACAAATCGAACCTCAACCATCCTCTTATCTTCGCCCATCGGGGAGCTTCATCTCATGCCTTTGAGAATACTATCGAAGCTTTTGACAAAGCGATCGAGATGCGCTGCGACGGGATTGAGTTGGATATTCGGAAAACTAAAGATAATGTCTTAATCGTCTACCACGATCCGGCTTTGAAACATCCCAGACGTTCGATAAAAAAAATGAGATACAAAGAGATTCAAAAGCGGAACGATTTATCTGAGTATAAGATTCCGACTTTTGAAGAAACCTGTAAACATCTTGCCGGAAAAATTGCTCTTGATATAGAACTCAAAGAGACCGGCTATGAACAACTTGTGATTGAAACAGCACTCAAATATTTTTCAAAAGAGCATCTGCTGTTTACATCGTTTAAGAAAAAGTCGCTGTATTCAATCAAAGAGATTGATGATTCTCTATTATGCGGGTATCTGATTTCACCAAAGAATCGAATCTATTTCAAAAATATTGACCGGTTCGATTATCTACTTCCCCATTATTCCTTATGTACTAAAAGGTTTTTGGATAAACTGAGGAAAATCGGCAAACCGATAATTGTCTGGACGTTGGATAATTCGGAGAGGGGTTATAAGTTGTTTGAACAAGGTATTTGCGGGATTATCACCAACGACCCACAAATATACAGATAAATTGGATATGTATCGAGCATGCTTCGACAAGCTCAGCATGACAGATTTTTAATTTTTAACGTCACACTGAGCGGAATCGAAGTGGACTTGAAAATGTCAGTTTACGAATGATATTGCTGTTGGCGAGAGATTGTAAAACATTCAGCCGCAGGAAACGTTAATTTGCTAAAGACTAATCAAGGAGTAAAAATGAAATTACTATTATCACTATGTATTGTAATTTGTGCATTGCAGACGTCCTCGTCTGCAAATATTAGATTGTTGACAATCCCATTAGTTACAGCACAGGATGAAAAAACTCCTCCGCCACCTTGTTCGGCTGAGGAGTTTTCTCAGTTTGATTTCTGGGTCGGGGAATGGACGGCGACATGGAGCGATACCATACATGGTTACAACACCGTTACAAAACCATATGACCGCTGTGTGATTTTAGAAAACTTTGATGCTCATCCCGGCGGTCAGTTGAAGGGGATGTCGGTCTCAACTTATTCGATACCACATAAAAAATGGAAACAGACCTGGGTCGATAATTCCGGTGCATATCTTGATTTTGAAGGCGGTATGGTTGCTGATTCGATGATATTATCCCGTACAGCCATCGGTAAGGACGGCAATAAATTTCAACAGCGGATGGTCTGGTACAACATTACTCATGAAGCGTTCGACTGGAACTGGCAGAACTCAAGAGATGACGGGAAAACATGGAAAACAGCCTGGCAGATTCGGTATAGCCGCAAGTAATCAGTCGGTACGATAAATCTCAACACCGGTCTCTTTGAGATAATATATTTGGTCATTGTCGATGATCTGGACAACAACCACAACCTCGGAACCGATATCCCATCTTGGTCCACCACGGGCAGATTTTATTATCCGACTCGTTTTGTTCGATTGACCAGATTCGGAAAACGTTGTTTCCCAGACTTCATCTTTATTGAACAGCCAAAGTTTCTCGATAATGAGACCACCCGGAAAATCAGAGTTATCCACGGTTTCCATTTCGATTACTGCTGCAAGTTTTTGTCCATCTTCATATTCAGGGATAGTCGGCATAAAGTCGCGCCAGAGATAGGATGACATGGTAATTTCAGTCTCATCGATGACAATCTGCTCTGGTACATCAATTAAATCCGGTGGTGGTGTAGATGCAACCGGTGGAATGGAATTATTATCACTGCAGCCAAAAACTACTATCAGAATTGAAATCAGAGTGATCAGATAAATATTTTTTTTCATAAGAACCTCCTTGTATATATATAAACTACCTTACTTAAAATTTTGTGCAATAAAAAAATCCCGGCCGAATGAGCGTACGACCGGGATTATATAAATAAAGCAATGGCAATGAGGGAGTTAAGCCATCGCTTTCATTTTTTCTTCTGTAAATTCTTTTTCTGTGCTGTGCGATGGTATTGGTTCAATCCGATTTCCATCGACTACCTGCTTCAGAGTTTTCAGATAATTATCAGCTATATGAATCCGCGATGCGTTGGCTAAAACAAAGCTGTATCCATCTGAACCCATTTGCTTTCGAAGTTTTTCATTGTTGTACAAATTCATGATTTTGTCGGTCATTTCAGAAATTGATTCCGGTGTACAGCCGATACCGGCTCCGGAATTCTCAACAAGTTTCCGTGATTCACCTTCAGTTGAAATCAGAATCGGTTTTTTTACCGCCATGATTTCATAGATTTTTGAAGGTATATTTTTCGTAAACAGTTTAGCTTTCCGCAAAGGGACCATAAAAAGGTCAGTAGCTTTGTAAAATTCCGGAATGCGGTCATGGGAAATCTGGTCATGAAAATAAACATTAGTAAGTTTCATCTCTTCAGCCATCTGAACCAGAGCTTTTTTTCTGGCACCATCACCAACAAATAAAAACTGAATCTGTTTTACCGCAGAGAGATTTTTGGCAACCTCAAGGAGGTCTTCGAGTTTATGCGCCATACCATGAGTACCAACATAACTGACTATAAACTTATCTTC
>QQUK01000382.1 GCA_008501655.1 Calditrichota bacterium | reverse complement strand
TTCACTGTGGTAATCACCCCGGTTGAAAATTTCTGAAAACGGTTCTGCAGTATACCTGTCTTTGCCGTCAAACGAAGCACATACTCCGATTCCGCCTCCAACGCCACCGCAACCCTGACCGGAACCATGGATGTAATACTCATCGTCACCGGTACCGTCTAAACAAAGTCCGATACCAAAATATCCGCAACCTTGTGCTGAGAGGGATGCTTTGTATTTATCATTTCCTTTTTTGTCGTACAGAACGCCAACACCAAACAGTCCGGTCCCCTGAGCAAAATCTGTCCCATTATACTCATCATTGCCATCGGAGTCAAACACAAGTCCGACTCCTAAAATACCAACACCGGTTGTCTGAGGATAAGAGTCTCTTTGAAATCCATAGTAGTCATTTCCTCCCATATCGAGGACAACAGAAACCGGATTGGCAAGAGATGCCGTTGCACCAGCGGAACCTTGATAAATTATGTTCCGTCCAAAATCTAAAATCAAAAGATAGTTTGTTGCTTCAATTTCATACCAACCTTTGATAGGAGCGACAGTACCAGCGGTTGCTTTTGGCTGGGGGAGTTTATGTTTTTTAAACACCGGGGAGAGAAAAGCGATATTACCGTATGGAGTTTCAATATGTAATTCAAAATCATCGGGTATATCTTTTACATATTGTTTTAAGTTTGCTTCCGCTTCACCAACAGCAGCAGCAACTTTGAGGGCGGAATAATGCAGTGATGGATAATCAATCGATGAAGCAATATCATCTATTTCCGGATAATATTTTGTCCCGTCATTTTGTGTGTCAGCAAGGTCCCGAATAGCAATGACTTTCTGCATGTCGGAAGCATCACAGTTCCGAAAAGCGATGTTCCGCCACTTGATAGCATCTCCGAGATTAACAATTATTTTTGCTATATGAATTTTTGCTGAATCGGGAAGTTTATCAAGTTCTGCTTGTACTGAATCATTCACAAAAGGATGCGAAGTCGAACCGAACGATTGAAAAATAGTTTCCCGGTCAGCCATTTTGTATAAATCTTCTATCGCCGTGATAATCGGTGTCGGAGAATTGGGAGCATCGAGCAGATTAGCTGAATAAGACCGAAATCCGCCAAGTTTTTTATCAACTCCTAAATTGTATACAAGATAATAAAGGGCATTAGCATTCGTGTCAGCATAAGTCGGGTCAAGGTATTGTTCTACGGTGTTACCCATAACAGTGGCATAATCTATCAGTTTCAGCGGTTCAGCATAAAGTGCATCAAATGATGTCAAGCGGTAGGGAATATCGAGCGGAAAACGATTCCAGTATCCTTTCGGCTGATAACCTAAATCTGCCCGTGAAAAACCGGCTTCAGTAAGAATTTTACCAAGTATATCTTCATTCTCAGCTGTCTGTACGGATGACATGCAGATGACAATTAATAAGCATATAATAAATATCTTCTTCATCTCAGATTTCCTTTGAGTTTTTGTTTACAAAGATTTGTATATAACTTTTATTAATGTGCTGAAAGAAACAAGTTTAAAAAATAGAAGGAGTTATTTGTGAAGTATATCTTATCGTTAGTTTTATTGATTGCACTAGTTGGATGCGGGAAAAAAGAAACCGCAGAAACACCGGTTACAATTTTTGAGGGAGAGACACATTTTTCAAATACTAAACAGTTGACGTTTGGCGGACAGAATGCTGAGGCATATTTTTCATACAATGCTGACCAGCTGATTTTTCAGGCATCGACCGGCGATATGGAATGTGACCAGATTTATCGGATGAATGTGGATGGTTCCGATGTCAAACTTGTTTCAACCGGTAAGGGTGTCACAACCTGCTCATTTATCTCACCGGATGGTAAATCAATAATCTATGCTTCAACGCATCTTGGCGGAGACGAATGTCCTCCGAAACCTGATATGTCCCGCGGGTATGTCTGGCCGTTATACGATACATATGATATATTTAAAGCTGACCCTGATGGTTCCAATCTCGTTCGACTTACTGAAGCTGACGGATATGATGCTGAAGCGGTATATTCTCCTAAAGGTGATAAAATAATTTTTACTTCGGTAAGAACAGGAGATCTTGAGCTGTTTATTATGAACCCGGATGGTTCCGGTGTTGAACAGATTACCGATATGCCGGGATATGACGGTGGTGCCTTCTTCTCAATCGATGGAGAATGGATCGTCTGGCGGGCATCACGGCCGGAAGGAGAAGCACTTGCCGAATATCAGGCACTATTAGCTGATGGTCTTATTCGCCCGAATAAACTTGAAATATTTATTATGAATCTCACTGACCGTGAACCGATTCAGTTAACATCAAACGGACGGGCAAATTTTGGTCCCTATTTCCATCCCGATATGAAAAAAGTTATTTTCGTTTCCAATATGGATGACCCCAAAGGCCGCAATTTTGAATTGTACACCGTCAGCGTTGAGACTAAAGAGGTTGAGCGGATAACATACAACGATACCTTTGACGGATTTCCGATGTTCTCCCATGACGGTAAAAAATTGGTCTTTGCTTCAAATCGTGATAACAAAGTCCGTGGTGAGACAAATGTTTTTATCACCGATTGGGTTGAGTAAAAGTTGAACTGTCGGGTTCTTTGTATGCTGTCGCTTACTCCGTGAGCCCGACCTAGTTTGTCTGTATCAGATAATCAACTTTGGCAAATGTATTGTGTGAGGTTTAAAAAATGACAAAATTTATCTGTTTCATTGTAATTTTATCTTTGTTTGGTTGTGGCGATTTATATCTCACACAAGAGATAAAAAAGAAGGATATG
>QQUK01000240.1 GCA_008501655.1 Calditrichota bacterium | reverse complement strand
GCTGTTGATGAAATAGTCGGAGTTTCATTTGCTGCTGATACCCAGTTTGGCTGGACACCGCTTAGTGTCAATTTTGCAGCATCTTCTGCATTGACAGTCGATACCTGGAGTTGGAGTTTTGGAGATGGTGACTCAGCATATGTACAATCTCCATCTCATGTATATGCTGATGCCGGTATGTATACGGTTGCTGTTGAAATAGACGCTGCCGGTGATATCAGACAGGCATCCAAAGACAGTTATATTATTGCACTTGCTGATACAATTAAAACGGACAGTACAGAAACTCATCCGGGTGAAGATGTAGAAGTTGTCATTTACGCCAACAACACGATTCCAGTCTCTCAATATAAGGTTCCGATTGAATATGGGGGAACTCTTCTTTTGACAATTGATTCTGTCTCTACTGTCGGATGTCTGACTGATAATTTTGATACAAAAACATTCTTAAATTATGATTCATTTAATAAGCGATTTACTTATCAAATGACTGCAGGTTCAGCGCCGCAGGTTCAACCGACCTCCGGACCAATTCTTAAAGTATATTTCAGTGTGAATCCTACAGCAATAATTGGACAAAACGCCACAATCATCACGGACGGATATGGTTCATACACTCCTCATGTTGTCTCTCCATTTGGTGAATATGATCTTGCTGCCGCCAATCAGGAAGTTTACATTGGCGGATGCTGTATCAATATTCGAGGTAATGCCGATGGTGATATTAACGACGAAATCAACATAGCTGACTTAGTCTTTATGGTGGACTACTCATTCGGTTCCCCTCAAGGACCGGAACCAACCTGTATTGAAGAAGCTGATGTTGATGCAAGCAATGAGTTAAACATCGCCGACATCGTCTACCTGGTCGATTACTCTTTCGGTGCACCGGCAGGACCGGCACCACTGAGTTGTTTCTAAGAAAATTTAAACGGAGTCACACATGAAAAAAATATTAATTCTCCTATTGACCCTCACTTTTTATGTCTCTGCATCTGCAGCACCAAAGTTGTCGAGCCTGAAAAAACTGCCATCAGTTACTTTTCATACCTTGAATACAAAAGGTGCTGTAAAACATATTGAAGGAAAACTGTCTGCTTCTGTACCGAATGGAAATGAAATTTCTGAGTCGTATGCATTCCTTGAAGAACACAAAGAAGCGTTTGACCTTGCTTCACCAACAGAAGAACTGCAGGTCGATAATTTTTTTGATGACAATCTTGGGTTCACTCATGTAAAGTTCAATCAGACTTATGAAGGACTCAAGGTATACGGTGGACAGTTATTTACTCATTACAATACAAACAATGAATTGAAAACTGTTACAGCCAAACTCATCGACAATATTTCTTTGTCACCGACACCTACAATCTCCTCGTATACAGCTGTGCAGACTGCACAGTCGGACTTAGAGTCATTCTTTGGAAAATCGACAGACTCAACACCTGAACTTCTTGTCTATCCTTTTGAAGATGAAAACTACCTAGCCTATAGAGTAGTTTTATATTCTGATATTCCGATGGGTCGTTGGGAATATTTTGTCGATGCCAATACAAACGAGGTCATTTTTAAAGCAAATCGAATCATGGATTCTGATGAAATCGGAACAGGTATCGGTGTCACCGGGAATGCTTATACTCATATAGATACAGAACTTCTGGACACGACTTATTATCTCAGAGACAACTCAAGACAAGCAGCCAATGATCCGCATGGACATGGTGGGTTGATGACACCCGGAAGTCAGATTATTACGCGCATTTCAGGTGCGTCTCTCCCGGGCTCAATCGCCTTTGATTACGATAATATTTGGGCATCCGGACAACAACCTCCTGCTGTAGATGGACATGTTTATACCGGGCTATACTATGACTGGCTTCTCTCTGCGTTAGGCAGAAACGGCTATACTGATGGCGGCGGGACAATGAATGTATCTGTCGAATATACTGCAGAAGGTCTAAATAATGCTTACTGGAACGGTTCACGCATTGTTGTTTGGGGGGCATCATCAGGCTACCGCTCATTAGCTGGTTCTCCCGATGTGATTGCTCACGAATGGGCACATGCAGTGACAGAATACTGTTCAAACTTAATATATCAAAAAGAATCCGGTGCCTTAAATGAATCTTTTTCAGATATGATGGGAGCTGCATTCGAATTTGCAATTCCGGAATATGATAATCCTGACTGGAATATGGGTGAAAATATTTCAATTGCCAGTTCCGGTTTCCGGTCACTGCAGTTTCCTCATTCCCATGGTGATCCTGATACATACGGTCCTACTGATATATATTGGCAGGATGTCATAAATTGTACCCCTTCAAACGGTAATGACTGGTGCGGTGTGCACACAAATAGTGGCGTTGGTAATAAATGGTTCTTCCTCCTTTCTGATGGAGGTACTCATAATGGAATCATTGTCGACGGAATTGGTGTTGAAAATGCTATGAAAGTAGCCTATCGGGCAAATCTAGCATATTGGACATCAACGAGTACTTATCAGGAAGCTGCTGATGGTACGATTTCAGCTGCAAATGACCTCGATCCAACCTATCAATGGACTATTCAGGTTTCCAAAGCATGGGAAGCTGTTGGAGTTGATGTCATTAATCCGGAAATCTACATCACTGTTGATACGACATACGGCTGGGTTCCATTAACGGTCAATTTTGAAGGTAATTCCGTTCTTAATGTAACAAGCTGGGACTGGGAGTTTGGGGATGGTGATGTTGCTTCTATTCAATCGCCGACTCATGTTTATGACTCAGCGGGACTTTATGATGTTACACTTGAAATTGATGCTGACGGTGATCTTAAATCGTTGACTCAAAATGGGTTTATCATCGCATTAGCTGATACTGTCAAATCCGATTCTGTTGAAACAGAAGCAGGGGCTTCATTGATGATTCCTATAATCATTAATAACACAATTCCCCTAAATCAGATTGACATCCCTATTACTTATGGCGGTGATTTTTTAATCACTTTTGACTCTCTCAACACAACCGGTTGTAGAACGGATTACTTTGATAACAACAATTACTTGAATTATGATGCTTTTAATAAACGACTTACATACAGGCTTAAAACCAATCCTTTAAATGGCACTCCAGACCTTCCAATAGGCTCAGGTCCTGTATTAAATATATTTGTCACTATAAATCCTTCAGCTTCGGGTGGAGAAGTAAATCTGATTGATTTCTCGGGCTATAACATCTACCTGCCAACATTTACCGGTCCTCAGCTAAGTTATACAGCAGCAGCGAATAATGGTATTCTTGCTATCACTGCCTGTCTTTTACGAGGCGATTTCAGTGATAATGGAGAGATTGATATTGAAGATTTAGTCGCATTAGTTGACTATTCTTTTAATGGCGGACCGCCACCCTCAAATTTGGGACTTGCTGACGTAAATTGCTCGGAAGACATAAATATTGGTGACATTGTACACCTTGTCGAATTTATGTTCAATTCCGGACCTCCCCCCTGCGGTTGTTAGGAAAAAAGAGAGTTTTATAAAGCGGTTTGTAAAAACCGCTTTTTTTATGAAAAATCTGCTATAAATGCTTGCGGTGAAACAATATTTTTTGTTATATTCTCCCTTTATTATGAAATAATATTAAATAGAAAGCATGAGCTGTTCGTTTATATTTAAATAGGAAAATATATAATACTAAAATATTGAGAGTTATTGTTATGTTCAAAAAACCAGTTTTCTACATTTTTATTATGTTCTGTCTGCTTGCGATTACAATTTCTTCCTTTGGAAGGGCAAATTTTGATCCAAATGACAGCAAAGGATTTAACAATTACAGTGCAGCCGAAAATCCGGCATATGAAATCGTCGGACATAGAATCGGTAAACTTGAATTAGGTATTAATAATAATGGTACCTTTGGAACCGGTTTCGCACGCGGTAGCCAAGATGCCCTTACCGGTCAACCGGTTGCATCATGTGAATTCCCGCGAAATTCAAATTTGGATTATCTCTTCGCCGGCGCTTTCTGGATTGGTGCAGTTGTTGAAAGAGATACTCTTGTTTCGGTTGCTGCGGATGGTTGGTCCGGTACAACTGAATTCCTTCCGGATATTGAACCTTTTGGTAAAATCAAAAAGAGATCACTTCTCTTTCCGGACATTGATTCCCTGTATGTAGGTGCAGTATCTGAAGAAGATTATATCATGCAATATCGTGATACCGGTACTGTTGGTGTTGCTGCTGACTATTTTGGAAGACCACATAGACCACTGAATATTGAAGTAACCCAGAAATCTTTTGCATGGTCATACGCTTATTCTGAAGATTTTGTTCTCTTTGATTATGAAATCAAAAACATCGGTATTGATGTACTCAGAAATGTTTACATGGGTATATATGTTGATGGTGATGTTGGTTCTTCTGTCGGTCCTGACGCCGGTAACAGACATACTGATGACATCAGTGGTTTCAGAGAGACTACCGAAACTATATACAAAGAATCGACATGGACTGATACTGTAAATATCGCATGGCTCGCAGACAATGACGGTGACCCGCTTGGGACTAATTGGGACAACAACAACTCTATTAGGGGCGTAACTGGTACAAAAATCATTAGAACTCCCGCTGACTCGCTCGAAGTCTCATTTAACTGGTGGGTTTCAGACGGTGACCCTGACAAAGATTATGGTCCCAGAGAAAAAAGTGAAGTTGGAAAGTTAGATGAAGAATTCAGAGATCTTCGCACAGGTGGTCTTGGTACTCCTGAGGGTGATGTAAATAAATATTATTTTATGAGAAACAGAGAATTTGATTATGACCAGTTCCGTATTTCTGAAATCACCACTGAAGATTCTCTTTGGTTAAAACCTGATGATAACTTAGTTGAAGCATGGGCAACCGGTCTCGATACCAGATACTTACTTTCATTCGGACCGTTCACAATTAATCCAGGCGAAAAACTTCCATTATCATTTGCTTATGTAGCTGGTGATTCTTTACATCAATTCCCAACTAATATAGATAATTTGAGAGCTGAACCGCCACTTGTCAATGCTTATGCAAATGGACTTAATTTTGATGATTTAGGTTATAACGCTGCATGGGCTGATCGTGTTTATGACAACCCTGGTGTTGATACAGATGGTGACGGTTATTTTGGTGAATATCGTTTGTATGAAAATGTTCTTCCTGACGGAAACGGTGGCGAGATTATAACCTTTGATACTCTCTGGTATCGTGGTGATGGTGTTCCGGATTTCAGAGGTGCATCTCCACCTCCGGCACCTTCATTCTTCCTTATCCCTGATGAAGGTCAGATTACCATACGATTTAATGGTAAATTATCAGAAACATCAAAAGATGCTTTCTCAAACATAAATGATTTTGAAGGATACCGTGTATATTATTCTTTAGATGAACTTGAATCAAGCTATTCTCTTCTTCAGTCTTATGACAAAGAAAACTATAATATCTATGTATATGATGGTACACGATATACTTTAACCGGCAATCCATTGGATTTATCTGAGGTTCAGACTACCTACGCAGCTGGTGATACAACATTTAATCCTTTAATCTGGAACAGAACCAATCCATATTTTTTCAATGGACAATCCTTGTTCTTTGAACCAAACGATTACAATGCCAGTACTGTTGGTCTCGCAACCGATATCAGAAAAGTATATCCGAATCAAGCTTATCCGAGTTCATTATTTGAAGATTCAGTAGATGCTTCAGAACTCACCCCGGAAGGCAAACTGAAATATTTCGAATATGAATATGTAATAACTGACCTTCTTCCTTCAATACCATATTATGTCAATGTTACCGCATTTGACTTTGGTTCCCGTATTGAAGGTCAAGAAATCGCACCACTGGAAAGTAAAATTTCCAACGGTTCACAATACGCATATGCACAACCTAATGCTCAAACAGTTCTCGACAATGACTTAAAGGTATACTGTTATCCAAACCCATATAGAATCGACGCTGAATATTCAGACTTCGGTTATGAACGTGCTGATGAAAATAGCGTAAGTGTCGCGGCTGATAGAATCAGAGCAATCCACTTTGCCAATCTTCCGCCTAAATGTTCAATTAAAATATACTCACTCGATGGTGACCTTATCAGAGAGATATTACATGATAAACCTGCTGAAGACCCAACATCCGGAACTGAGGAATGGAATTTGATAACACGAAACACACAGCTCATCGTTTCAGGATTGTATTATTGGGTTGTTGAATCAGAATTTGGTGAAACTCAAATCGGCAAACTTGTTGTAATAATGTAACACTAATGAATTTTTTGAATTTCATAAAAAAAGACCACAAGATACTATATCTGGTGGTCTTTTCTATTTTATTTTTTACGATTCAAACTAACTCAAAAGAGTACAACCCAAAACTTTACTCTGAGAGTTCAAAGTTACAGCAGAATTATAGTTCTGCTAATGACCCTATTGTCTATTATGCTGCCCATACCCGAGGGAATATGCAGCTTGCTGTAGCAAATAACGGTTCGTGGGGGACCTTTGGTCAGAATATCAGTGACCCAATAACCGGACAACAAATCCAGTCATGTGTATACCCTAAAAATTCGGAGATTGTGTTTCTCTGGGTAGGTGCGATGTGGATTGGTGCTGTGGTTGGGCGTGATACGTTAGTCTCCTGTGCGACTGAAGATTATTATTCTGTTCAGGAATTCTGGCCGGACCCAAATGATAGCTTTTATGTTGAATCTATTGATGAAAGCTCCCCTTTTTATTCTGAAGATGCACGATCAGAGGAAGATATTGTATCAGTTTATACGGATACCTTTACAAATGTAAATCTTACCGGGACGGATCCGGCTAATCAACGACATAAACCGCTGGGTATTAAAATCGAGCAGAGATCGATGGCTTGGAGTTATGATTATGCTGATGACTTCATCCTTTTTGATTTCAAAATTCAAAATATCGGAATTGAACGTTTAGAAAAAGTATATATGGCGATTTTCGTTGACGGAGACGTTTGGCATAAAACAAACCGAGATGGCGCCCATTGGACTGACGATATTATCGGTTTTTTACCTGATTTTCCGGCTCCTGAAGGTTATGGATTTAGAGATACTGTAAATATTGCATATACCGCTGATAATGATGGTGATCCGACAAACGGTGCCTGGGACAGCAAATCCTGCCTATCTGTTGTTGGTACCAGAGTTATCCGCACTCCGTCAGATTCATTAAAATATTCTTTCAACTGGTGGGCTACAGATTATGTTGATGACTTTGGTCCGAGAAAATCAGAGACAGCTAACAATCCTTATCGCTATTTCCAAAGTTCTGAAGCACTTCCGAAAAGTGACAGAGAGAAATATTTTGTTATGAGTCAGGAAGAATTTGATTATGATTTATTGTATACAGCGATAGACCATACGGCTGATGGTTACAAACCTCCTCCTCCCGATGCTGAGAATTACGCCGATGGTTATGACACCAGATACTTGCTTTCTTTTGGACCATTTACAATAAACCCCGGAGAAAAACTTCCGATCACATTTGCCTGGGTAGGTGGAACCGATTTACACCAGGATCCGACTGCATTTGAAAGACTCCAGGATCCAAATAACCCAAGTGCATTCTACAATCAGCTTAACTTTGACTCACTTGCCAACAACTCCAGATGGGCTTCATGGATTTATGATAATCCGGGTGTAGATACAGATGATGACGGTTATTTCGGAAAATACCGTGTTGTCGTATTCGATTCTACATATGTAATCGACACGACCTATGTTATAGACACAGTCCCAACCGTTCCTGATACTATCACGATTATCGACTCCGGCTATATCTATAACTCCGCTGATACATTTTATTATGAAGGTGATGGTGTCCCTGATTTTAAAGGTGCTTCTCCCCCGCCCGCTCCAAAATTCTGGCTTACTCCAAAAATCGGTGAGATTAAAGTCCGTATTAACGGAATGAATTCTGAATTAGCTACCGATCAGTTTTCAGGGGAAAAAGATTTTGAAGGTTACAGGGTTTATTTTGGCAGAGATAATTTAAAACAGAGTTATTCACTATTTACATCTTATGATAAGCTTAATTTTAATAAATACTATTTCAAGAGTAATCTTCGACCAGATCCGGGATTTGTTCTGACAGAAGCTCCATATACATACGACGAGCTTGTGACTATATATTCTGATACTTTAATGGGATTTAATTTTAATCCGTATTTGTACGATAATCCAAGAAATACATTTTTCTACAAAGATTCTCTTTTCTATTTTGCACCGCAGGATTACAATGCCTCAGAGTTCGGTGTTAACACTGACTTAAAAAAGACTTATCCCAATCAATCATATCCTTCATCGTTTGACAAAGATTCCGTTGATGCTTCGGAGCTGACCGATGATGGTTATTTTAAATATTTTGAATATGAAGTTGTTATAGATGGCGTTCTTCCTTCGGTAGAATGGTTTGTTAACGTCACAGCTTTCGACTATGGTTCTCCTGAAGTAGGATTAGCTTCACTCGAATCATCATTGGATAACAATGCTCTGTCAACAGTTCCGGTATACGATTTTGATGATATTGAAGCCGGTGTTTACGACATATACTGTTACCCGAATCCTTATCGTGGTGACCAGAATTATGGTGCAAATATCGAAAACAGAAACTCACTCGGTTATGAAGGTCGTCGTTCCACGGACGCAGAAGACAGGAACCGCAGAATTCATTTTGCAAATCTTCCGCCAAAATGTAAAATTTCTATATTCTCATTGGATGGCGATTTAATCAATACTATCGACCACGACAAAGATAAATATGACCCAAAAGCAGGCGTCAATGAATGGAATCTGATCACACGGAATACCCAGTTAGTCGTCTCCGGACTTTACTACTACGTTGTGGAATGGGATTCCGGCTCGTTTATTGGAAAGTTTGTAGTTATCCTTTAATCTCTTTTATTAATCTCAGGTGGTAATCTTCTCGAAAGCCAAAGATAACCTATCGCTGAGACCAATCCTAAAAACGAAATAAGTATCCAGGCTTTGACCGGTTCTGTTTTAAATTGGTCCAGAATAAATCCGCCGTATAATGGTCCAAATGACCAACCGGATGCGACAAAGAATCCGAATATCCCCATATATCTTCCCATGCGACCTTCCGGAGCCAGCTTCGAAGTCAATGCTAAAGAAGGTGGCGACATAACCATTTCCCCAAACGTAATAAACATTATAACGAGTATAAACATCTCAAGAGTTGAGAAACAACCGACTAACCCGTATCCAATAGCATATATAAGCCCACCTAAGGCAAGCTGAGAGGTGAATTTGAAGTTTGAGAGTAGTTTAGTTACTAAAAGCTGTAACGATACAACCATTAAACCGTTAATCGTATAAATGAGGCCAAGTTCAACCTCAGATATTCCTGCTATCTCAACTGAGTAAACTGAAAACGGGGCAATAAGCTGAGCAACGACTATATATAAAACAAAAATTAAAATAGAGTGTGCGGCAAGATTCGGATCATCTTTTATGGCGATAAGATCTTTGAATTTAAAACGTTCATCAATTGCGTTAATCTTAGGCGGATGTAAGAAAAAGGCAAAAACAAATCCGGAAACAAATGTAATTATCGAAGCTGCTATAAATAAATGCCCGTAGGAAAACTCAGCCATAAACCCGCCAAGTGCCGGTCCTGCAGCCCAGCCAAGATTTCCGGAAGCTCTGGTAATCGCAAAACCTTCAAGTCGTTTTTCTTTAGATAAAACATCAGAAACCATCGCATTTGCAGCCGGATGAAACATAGCCCCAAAAATAGAATTAATCGTCAAAGATGCTGCTATTGCCCAGAAACCCCAATCCATATAAATTGAGATTGCAATACCAATAAAGGTTATCGCCCGTAAGATTTGGGTATAAACAAGCAATTGTTTTCGTTCATACCGATCGGCTACTTCCCCACCAACAAGTTGAAACAAAGAGCGCACCAATGCCATAAAACCGAAAAACAGACCTATCTGAGATAAGGAAAGCCCAAGTTCTGAATGAAAATAGATAGAGATGAACGGGATAGCAACGGCAAAACCTAAAGCACCGACAAACCATCCGAATGATAAAGCCCAAAGATTCCGGTCATACTGCCGGACAAAATTGATAATTCTCTCGACCATTCATAGAAGATATGGTTCAGATATTTATTTGTAAATCAAAAAGAGATTTTGATGCACATAATATGAATTCTTAACTTGTCAAAGATTTATACCGCTTTTTTGTATCTAAAATCAGTTCTGTCTCTAAATCAGCTTCACCCCAGTAGTTTAAGACTATTTCATAATGGTCAATCGCCTTAGCTGTATTCCCGAGACCTTCCTCAGCAATACCAAGATAGTAATGAGATGAAACATACATATAAGCATTAGACGTTTTGTCGGTTGCTAATTCTGATTTATTGATACTTTCGATACCATCCTGATATCTGCCGATGAGGATCTGGTACATACCGATACCCCGATTTTCATTCGGATTATTCTGACGGGAATTAGCGGCAATAAGTGCATCAATCAACCTGGCTGTATCAGCAGCTACAAAAGAATCAAACATCTCTTCTAAATTATCAGCAATATACCAGAGTGATGACGGAATCTTCGAACGGAACAGAGTCATATTTTCATCAAAAACAGGTTTCAATTTCTTTGCCAGTGATAAATCGATTGATAGAGCAAGAAAGTAATATTCAAAATTCTGAAATGAGTTATTCCATTTGTTTCCCTGTTCAAGGTAGTAGAATGCAGTATCTTTAAAGTCAAACAGATAATTATTCCTACCAAGAGAATTATAAGCACTCAAAACTAAACTGGTATCACCGGTTTCCATCCGGACTTCAAGTGCTTTCTCTCTTTCTTTTAGGGAAGCTTTCAGCTTTCCTTCCCAAACATCAAGGTTTGCAAGTCGATAGTAGTAATCATCAAGGTAATACGGGTCATCACCAAATTTCTCTTTTATCAATTCATTATACTGAGCAGATTTTTTGAAATCTCTTTTTTTGATATACAAATCAGCAAGATTAGAGTAAGGTGAACTTTGATTCGGGAATTTTTGTA
>QQUK01000289.1 GCA_008501655.1 Calditrichota bacterium | reverse complement strand
TATGAAGGTGTCCTAATAGAATCCGGACCGACCAAAAATATTTTCACTAAACCGGAAAAGAAAAAAACCGAAGATTATATCACCGGAAGATTCGGTTAATAACAGGAGTTATAATGACTAAGCATTTTGAAAATGAAATAGATAGACTAAAAAAGAAAGTCCTTTACCTCACCGCAATGGTTGAGCGTTCGCTGCAAACATCTGTTAAAGCAATCATCAACAGAGATGACTCTGCGGTAACGGCTGTTCAAGAGCTCGACAATGAAATCGATACGCTTGAAGTCGAAGTTGAAGAGGATTGTCTGAAAATTTTAGCCTTGCATCAGCCGGTTGCAGCCGATCTCCGGTTTGTCATAGCTGTCTTGAAAATCAACAATGACCTCGAACGTATCGGTGATCTTTCTGTCAATATCTCTAAACGAATTAAATATTTTGCTCCGTTTTCCGATCGCAAAGTCCCCTTTGATTTAGATAATATGCTTGAACGTACCAGCAAAATGGTTCATATGAGTGCTGACGCTCTTATTGCGTGGGATCCTGAAAAAGCAAAAGAAATCTGTGAAGCTGATAATGCTATTGATGAAATTCATAAACAAGCTTACAAAGAGATTCATAAGCATATCCAGAGCGAGCCGGAATTTGTAGAATATTATATTTCTCTTTTATCGGTCTCAAGAAATCTGGAACGTATCGCTGACCACGCGACCAATATAGCTGAAGATATCGTTTACATGGTTTCAGGAGAAATCATCCGCCATCAGGGTGGAAATCTATAAAGAAAATACCACTTTTTTTCTTCATCTCATCATGAAAAAAACAGTCCGCTTCGGCGGACTGTTTTTTATATCACTATATTTCTAATCACTAAATATAATTTATTTTCTAACCAATTGAATCCATCGTAACGTATCATTAATCTGCTGGGCTAATATTACAGAATCATCCGGTGTCCGGAGACCAAAATAACCTTGAGGATTAAGATCTTCATTGCATACTGCCCCTGAAGTACCATTATCGATTTGACTCAGAAAAAACTGATAACCAACCATACCACACATACCGCTTGGAGTACAAATTGAGTGAGTTGAATCGTACATAGAATAGTACCCGTTATAAAACTCCCACTCAATTTCCTGCTCTACTAATGTATCTCCTCCAATACTAATATCTGCTATAACTGTGTAAGTACCGGTATAGTCACCATTCAAAAAATGTACCGCATATACGGTATCATTTATTGTATCATTAATAATGATTGTATCATAGATTGAATCCGTATCAAAAATATACTGTGTATCAACAAGCGTATCAACAACGGTGTTTGTGATTGTATTGATTTTTTCATCAGTACATGCGGAAAATATTGATATCCCCATTACTAATATTAAAATGAATCTTTTCATGGTTTCCCCTAAAAGAATAATTTATTTCTTATATTACAATTAAAGTAACAAAAATACATTATTGCAATAAAAAAGGCGATATAAATATCGCCTTTTAAAAATATTTTTTCTTAGTCCTAATTTCGTTTTAGCCTAAGTTCCTTCAAAACATTATCTTCCTGCTGAATCAAAATAACTGAATCTTCAGGCTGACGAAGTGAAAAAACTCCAACAGGATTATACGATTCATCACATACAACATTTGAAGAAGCGATTACCTGATCAAGTGTAACTTCACCGGTAAGCTTATACGTACCACTTGGATTACAAATATTTTCTGATCCCTCTAACAATATCAAGCGATACTCACCATCGGTAAACCGCCAATCAATAGCCTGGTCAACTCTGGTAACTCCACCACCTACAGATAAATCTGTTTTTACAATATATCGACCGGAATAGTCACCAAGTAATGTTTGAAGGGGAGGCAGGACAATATCATCAGAACAACTGGTAAACGAACATAGCACTATAATCAAAGTCAATGCAGTAATTAAAATATGCTTGTAATAACTCTTCATCTTCTATATTTCTCCTTTAGACTCTATCAAAATCAGGTTGTGAATATAAACAAGATTGGTCAATCGCACAACCGAAAAAACAAATATTATATACATAAATTAGACGCAATACCCAACTATTTTATCCAATATAAATATCAGTTTTTTTGACCTGACCGAAAGTAAATCTCAATATAGTATGGAGTAAATCAGTATCAATTCGCAAAAAACCAACCACCCCTATCTCTTTACATAGCAACGGAATAAGAAAATATCAATTTATTTGATAATTTCACTTTTTATCTCTTTTTTATATTAATGATTTGACAAAACTAAGCCGAACCATTTAATTTTAATTAAGCTGTCGGTAAGAGTCTCTGGAGATTCCCCCTCTATCTCCATCTTTGATCCGGCGGCTTTTTTTTGCCAAAAAAAAGCCGGCAACAGAGACTGATACCGGCGTTTGTATTATCTTTATAATCTTGTTTACTCGTCAGTGACTACCTCATATCCCGACTGCTGCCAGGCAGTGATACCTCCGGTAACATTAAACACATTTGTATAGCCGATCGAGTGCAGGTAATCAGTAGCAATTCCTGAACGGCGTGATGTCCGGCAAAACATATACAATGTAGCATTTTTATCTTCGGGGAGCTGATCAAGATGTTTATCAATCTGGTCATACGGAATCAGCGCATCGGTAAAGGCTAAATGACCCGCATCGTATTCCTGTTGGGTACGTACATCAACCAAAAAGAAAGACTCAGGATCTCTTGAATTTTTTCTCAGTTCAGCGATTGAAATTTCAGGAGTTTCATATACTTCCGGTTCTGCTTTCTGAGCCGGAGTCTCGGTCTGAGAATCCGCGCTGTCCGATTTATCGCTGTTGTTGGAACAATTAAGTAATATCATACAAAGAGCTGCAGAAAACGCAATTTTAATAACCCGCATCTGATTCCTTTACTGTGTTAAAAGTATATATTTTCCATTTCCCGTTTACTAAATGAAGCCCGAACTTTGCCATATATCCTTTTGAATTCTTTTTATCTACAAACGTAACTCCGACCGTTGCTGTCTCACCGTTCACTTCAGCTTCATTTACAATTCTCTGGAAGGAGAACCATCTTTGTTTGGTAAGTCCAGTTTCTGTAAGATCCTCAAGTACTTCTTGCGGTGAGGTAAAAACTCTCGGTTTATCTGTCTGTAAAGCGTAATCGTCGTTGACAACTTTCATCAATTCCGGCAGATCCAGAATGTGTGCAATAGCTGCTTTGTCATCTTTTTCCATCGCTCCGAACAAGGAAATAACAACCTGTTTCGGATCTGATGAATAGGATGCATCACTGCACCCGCCAGCAAAAATCAACACGACAAGCAGTAAAGAAATACTAATAAGTGACATCCGTTTCATATCTTATAACTCTCCGGTTATAGTTATCCTGTGACTTTCTCCCAAATCAGCCTCCGGGCTAAACGAATAGGATAGCTGCATATTTCTAAATTCAAAACCGGCTCCAAATGAAAGACCAGCCCAACTGTCCTCAGACTCAGCTGTTCGGTAATTTGAACCGAAACTGTTCCAGCCAAGACGTAAAAAGAGCGGTTTAAACTTATGGTAATCCGTACCTAATGCTATATAAGGATCATTATCGAACGGCAGTACAACATCCGAAACCAGAGTCATAAACAACCCTTTCGGTTTGTATGATACACCGCCTCGAATGGCTGTAGGGAGCTTATCTTTCTCTTCACCGAGAGCTGAAAGCTGGGCACCAAGGTTCTGAATAGTCAAACCGGCACCAAATTTCCCCCGGTCAGAAATATATTTTATTCCCAAATCAACAGCTGCTCCGGTAGCAGAATAATCCTGTATTTTTTCATAAATAAATTTTGCCGTTCCGCCGAAACTCAATTGATGCGATTTCTTATGAGCAAACGAAAAAGCAAAAACCAAATCTCCACCGGAAAAATCACCAAGAACATTACCGGTGTTTTCCTCGGTTTCTGTAAAAGTACCATAATTCAGATATCCGATATATAAGCCATAGACATTTGAATTACCGGCTGGTTTAATAATCCCGACAAAACCATTTTGCATATCATAAAAATAATTATGATACCCTAAGATATACCTCTTCTGTTCAAAAGAAGCGATACCGGCAGGGTTATAATAAAGAGCTGATTCATCATCAGCAAGACCGGTAAAAGCACCGCCCATAGCTACCGCGCGGGCTGAAATATTAATCTTTAAAAAGGGAAACGATGAAGTCCCGACATTAGAACTCACAGCAGATACATCGGCTGCAAAAAAGGCGGTAAATAAAAATAAGGTAAGTATCAGTCTGTACTTTAAAGTATACATTCGGTATCCTATTTATTGTTATCTGAACATAACGGTAATGAAAGTCTCTGTCAATTATATATAACGGTAAAATAGAGTAACTATTTACCAGCTTTTGGTCGTTTTATTTAAGATATATTCAACAAGCTGATCGATTGCATCAAGCTGACCGACATCTTCAGTCTCATCTTCTACATTATAAACACCAAGCTTATTGATATTCTCCACCCAGATTGTTGAATCTGTGGCAGAATTGACCAGCATAATCTCAAAATGCATCGTCACCGCATACTGGGTGACCTGATCATTCTGATCAGGATTATAGGGACTTCTTTCGTATCTGGTTAAAGTTCCTTCAAGACGAACTTGAGCATTTTCAACCGGTACAACATCCATCGAACCGTCAGCGATCAATGCATCGATTATCTGGTCGGTCATTCTGTCCTCAAGACCATACTCCCCGGTTCGATTACCAAATCTATCTACGCCAATTGATGAATAGGCTGATTTCCCTTTCGGATTAAACGTATAAACCGAACAACCGGCGAAGATAATTAGTGATGAGAAGAAAATTAAAACGGATAGTTTCATATATTTCTTAAACTGTAAAAACTATGTTTCGTTCCATTCAGTTTTTGGTTTCAATATAGTTCTGTTTGACCAATTTGCCGTTTTTAACAACTTTGGAGACTAAATTCACCCCGTAATGATAAGGAATCTCCTGATAATTATTGATATTCCAGATTGTAATATCAGCTTTCATACCCGGGCAGAGCTGTCCGATTTTACCAATCCGGTCAACAGCAGCAGCGGCATTGACCGTTACAGCTGATAATGCCTCGGCTGCAGTCAGTTTCATCTGCAAAGCAGCGAGTGAAATTATAAACGGCAAAGACTCCGAATAGCTCGAACCGGGATTGCAGTCCGTCGATAAAGCAACAACAACCCCTTCCTCAATCATTTTGCGTGCCGGAGCATACTGCTTACCGGCAAGGGAGAATGTCGTCCCCGGTAACAAAACAGCCACCGTTTTTGCTTTTGCCATATCTTTGATTCCCTGGTCTGAGATATAAACCAGATGGTCGGCTGAGATTGCACCAAGTTCGGCCGCAAGTTCCCCGCCTCCGACTGAATTGAGTTCATCAGCGTGGAATTTCAATTTTAAACCGGCATTTTTAGCAGCCGTTTGAATCCGTCTTGATTCATCGACGTTAAACACACCTGCCTCAGTGAAGATATCAGAGAATTCAGCAAGGTTTGCTTCGACTACTTTTGGTATCATCTCATTGATGAGAATATCTATATACTTTTCTTTTTCTTCACGATACTCATCCGGTGTTTCATGAGCTCCTAAAAATGTTGGTATCAAATCAAGCGGATGGGTTTCGTTCATCTCTTTGATAATTTCAAGCTGTTTAAGCTCCGATTCAGTCGAAAGCCCATAACCTGATTTTGCTTCAATTGTAGTCACACCGTATGCAAGAAATCGGTCAAGTCTTGTTTTTGTTTTCTCTTTTAAAACAGAATATTCGGTTTCGCGTAGATCACGAACCGATGACCGGATTCCACCGCCGGCATTGGCAATCTCCATATAAGATTTACCGAGAATACGCATTTCAAATTCTTTTTCTCTTGTCTTTGAAAAGACCGGGTGCGTATGCGGGTCGATAAGCCCTGGTGTGACGACCATTCCTTTGGCATCGATAACGGTACAGCCTTCAGCAAGCTCTGATTTCCCCTGGACTTTATCAGAATCACCGACAAAGAGAATCTCATCACCGGCAACAGCAATCCCGCCGTTTTCAATCATCCCCAGTTCGGACATCTCTTTGCCTATTCGAGGTGCCGGACCTTCCATAGTAATCAGTTGCCCGATATTTTTAATCAATAAAGTCGCTTTTTTTACCTGTGTCATTTTTTTCTTTTCTTTAGTATTATTGAATAAGTATAAATATTCACCTTAAAAATGCAAACTATTATTTTGCTTTGTAGCAATAGAGTGAATCTATCATCCGGGCATCATCCTCAAACAGATACGCTAACGAATCATCATAATCAGAAATTTTGTTTTCCAAAATGATATATCTCCCGCCTCTTGCAATCAGTTTCTGAACATCACTATACTTGATTTCCCCGCGAAGGGGCCAGCCGACCCGGTTGAGCTGGTATAATTTTATTGCGGTTGTACCATCTTCGACCATAACTAATGATTCCCTCGGAATTATTTTTTCTGTATCAGTTCGCATCGGTTCAAATTCAGGGACATCAGCAATACGATGCTGTACCCGGAAAAAAGTCAGAAGGGGAACAATAATAAAACAGGCAATCAAAATCTGTTTACCGTATTTAGTCTGTACAGCTTTCCAGAGACCATATGCGGTAACAAGTGCGAACGGCACTGTTGCAATAAGTGTATAGTAATCATGTGACGATGAATGGTAACTGATAAACAAAAAAGCTCCGTACGGTGCAATCAACCAGCTTGCATAAGCAAACTTCCTCTTCTCTTTCACATAAAGATACAACCCGGCGGCAAAAAAAATAACCATCGGCCAGCCGATCCAGATTTCAAACGGCCATTGTAAAAACAGTTTTTTATAAAACTGCGATGTTGCTAAAAATTTATAAAAATCACCAAGCATATTGCCAAGGTAATATCCGGGGGTTTGATATATCTCATTTACATGACGAGCATAGAGATACCAAAGTAATGTTGGGACAAATGTAATGATTCCATACAAAACAAATTTTATAAATGATTTCATCTTCACATGAGACTTTGAAATTGTGAGCACCAAAAACGGCAGATAGATTGAAAAGGATAATGGTTTTATTGTCGCCGAGAAAATTAAGAAAAAAGCCGATAACAACCAATCTGATATTTTATAATTTTCAAGATATCGAAAGTAAAAGAAGACCGATGCCAAAAGAAACATCAGCATCCAGATATCCGGCATAATCTTGTACGAATAGAAAAAATACAACGGTGAACATGATAAGGCAAAAGCAGAAAGAGCTCCTAACAGTTTTTCTTTAGTCAGAATCCAGACAGCTTTATACAATAACCATATACCCAAAAGTCCCGCCAGAAGAGAAAGTAGTCTATGTACCAGATGCGACGGACCGAAGACTTTATACAACAATGCTCCCGCATAATTATAAATCGGAAACTCAGAACCGGTGATACCGGGACCATCCCCCCGCTGATTGATGCGCGGATGGAGGAAATTCATATCCTCCTGATAATAATTCAGAGAAACTGCTGCCGTATCCGATTCACGCCAATGGTGGTACCCGTTTGGCGGAAGTGTAATTTTATAAAAGTGCAATAAAAAAAAGATTATCATCGAAAGATATAAAATCGTTTCGGCTGATAATCTCTTTTTTTCTATCTGTAAATCCAATTAGAACTCCGGTAATTCGGAAAGTTATTTCATCATTGGAATATTGACTTTGTTCTTTTTGGCAAATTTCTTTGCATCAGTATAGCCGGCATCAACATGACGCATAACTCCGGTCCCCGGGTCGTTTGTCAACACCCGGTTGAGGCGAACGGCCATCTCATCGGAGCCATCGGCAACGATAACCTGACCGGCATGGATCGAGTTACCGATTCCGACACCACCGCCGTGATGTATCGATACCCAGCTTGCACCGGAAATCGCATTGAGCATTCCGTTTAACAACGGCCAATCTGCAATAGCATCGGAGCCGTCTTTCATTGCCTCGGTTTCTCTATTAGGTGAGGCTACTGAACCGCAATCAAGGTGGTCACGCCCGATAACTATCGGAGCTGAAATTTTACCTTTTTTAATATAGGTATTAATTATATCACCAAACTCAGCCCGTTCTCCATATCCAAGCCAGCAGATTCGTGCCGGTAATCCTTGAAACGGTATTTTTTCCTGAGCAAGTTTAATCCAGTTTGTTAGAAGTTTGTTCTTTTTAAAATGCGAAAGGATAAGCTCATCAGTAACTGCGATATCTTTCGGATCGCCGGAAAGTGCTGCCCAGCGGAAAGGACCTTTCCCTTCACAGAAAAGTGGCCGGACATACGCCGGAACAAATCCCGGATAATCAAACGCATTGGCAACACCGGCATCCTTAGCCTGACCGCGCAGATTATTACCATAGTCAAAAACAATTGACCCGGCTTTATGGAACTTAACCATCGCAGCACAATGTTTCGCCATAGACTCAAATGATTTTTTGATATATCCTTTGGGGTCTTTTTTACGAAGTTTATTAGCCTCTATCATAGTGTAGCCTTCGGGAACATATCCATGAAGTTCATCATGAGCTGATGTCTGGTCGGTCACCATATCCGGCAGGATTCCCCGTCGAAATATTTCCGGGAAAATTTCAGCGCAGTTGCCGACAAGACCGATTGAAATCGGCTTTTCTTTTTTGGTATGCTCTTTAATAAGTTTTAAGGCTTTGTCGAGCTCTTTTACTTTGACATCACAGAATCCCTGACTGACCCGGCGATTAATACGTTTTTCATCGACTTCAACACAAAGTATCGATGCTCCCGCCATCGTTCCGGCAAGCGGTTGAGCTCCGCCCATTCCGCCCATACCACCGGTTAAAATCCATTTCCCGGCAAGTGAGCCTTTGAAATGCTGATTAGCGGCGGCGGCAAACGTTTCGTACGTCCCCTGAATTATTCCCTGGGTACCGATATATATCCAGCTTCCGGCGGTCATCTGACCGTACATCATCAATCCAAGTTTATCAAGCTGCCGGAATTTTTCCCAACTCGCCCAGTTCGGCACCAGATGTGAATTGGCAATCAGAACTCGTGGGGAATGTTCATGAGTCTGAAATATACCGACCGGTTTGCCCGATTGGACTAAAAGGGTTTCATCGTTTTTGAGTGATTTCAGTGATTTAACTATCGCATTATAGCAATCCCAGTTACGGGCAGCTTTACCCGAACCGCCGTAGATTATCAGTTTATCCGGATCTTCGGCAACATCGGGGTCCAAATTATTATTCAACATTCGAAGCGCAGCTTCCTGATGCCATCCTTTACAGGATAACTTGAGTCCGGTAGCTGCCTTGACTTTTTTCGGTTTCATTTAGTTCTCCTTACAAACCTAAGCGTTTAAAACGCTAACAATATGGAGCATACTTCGACAAGCTCAGTATGATATATTCTATAACAATCAGTCACCCTGAGCCTGTCGAAGGGTTCACCTTAAGAATTGGAATATAATCAGCATTATAGGACAAGTCAATTGAGACTTTTGGGCTTGAGATTAATTCAATATCTCAATATCTTAGTTTATAAGATAACTATTCCCTTTAACATACCGGGAACTAACTAAACATGTAAGCGTTAAAAGAAATTAAAAAATACAGAAATAGCATTGAGAATTTTATTATGTCAAAAGATATAAAAGAACCAAAACTTCGCCCGATCGAAAAACTGACTAAACCACTTACCCACTTTCTGCATATCGAAGCTACCAGCGGTCTTGTTCTGCTTGTTGCCACCATAGCTGCAATTGTCGTTGCTAATTCTCCTTATGAAAAATTTTATTCCGACTTTTGGAATACACTTTTAAACATATCAATCGGCGAAGCAGGTTTGTCTTATCCGCTCTGGTACTGGGTCAACGACGGCTTGATGACGATATTTTTCTTTCTGGTCGGATTGGAAATTAAAAGGGAAATCGTTTCCGGAGAACTTCGTGAGGTTCGCCGTGTGATCTCGCCGGCTGTCGCTGCCATTGGCGGTGCTGTTGTGCCAGCTGCAATTTTTATCTTTCTACTCGGTGACAATCCCGGAATGGAAGGCTGGGCGGTCCCGATGGCAACCGATATCGCATTTGTCGTCGGGGTTCTTGCTATTCTCGGGAAAAGAGTCCCCCAGGGTCTCAAAGTTTTCCTGCTGGCGTTGGCGATTGTTGATGATATCATAGCTGTTTTAGTTATTGCAGTTTTTTATTCCGGTGCTTTAAGTTTCCTCTCGTTGTTTTTAGCCGCTCTTGGTGTTGTTCTGATTGTAGTTATGAATAAACTTGGTGTGCGTAGTTTGACGGCATACATCCTGACAGGATCATTTGTCTGGCTTGCCACTTTAAAGTCCGGAATTCACCCGACTATTGCCGGTGTGGTCTTAGGATTTTTAACCCCTGCACTCCCCTTTATTTCTAAAGAGAAGTTAAAAGTCGGATTAAAAGAGACAATTGATTATCTTAATAAAACCGATTCTTCACAGGAGACACCTAAAATCAAAGAATCGATTGATGCCTTATCCTTTACAGCCACCGAATCTATTTCCCCGCTTGAACGACTCGAAAAAGGCATCCATCCCTGGGCTGCTTTTCTCATCATGCCGATATTTGCTCTGGCAAACGCGGGAGTACCATTCTCACTGGACGCTGTCTCATCTTCACTTTCAGTTTCGATTATCACCGCACTTTTTATCGGTAAACCGCTTGGTATCGTTTTGAGTTTGCTTATTCTGGTCAAATTTGGTTTAGGTATAAAACCGGGTGGAGCTAACTGGCTTGCACTGATTGGCGGCGGATGTCTTGCCGGTATTGGTTTTACAATGTCACTGTTCGTAGCTTCACTGAGTATGGAGGGAGCTCTCCTGGTAAATGCCAAAATGGGCGTTTTAGTCGGTTCCGCTTTAAGCGGAGTAACCGGGTTTCTTTTGCTGTTTTTCTCTTTGTCAAAAAACAGATAAAAGAAGTCACACTGAGCGGAGTCGAAGTGGACTTTTTTTCACCTTGAACATCTTGGAGAATTTATATATTTTTCAGTATGAAACTCACCGGCAAAAAAGTCATCCTCCGTTTTCCGACAATCGATGATGTCAATTCAATTACAAAGTATGCCGGGAATCCGAAAATATCTCAATTTACATTCATGCCATATCCATACCATACCCGTGATGCCATCGAGTTTATCGACACATCAGC
>QQUK01000295.1 GCA_008501655.1 Calditrichota bacterium | reverse complement strand
AGCGTTGTGCTGTTGATATTATCGTATGCTCATCATCAGAAGAAATCTGTTTATTACTAAAATGCCGTACTGAAACATGTGAGTTTAAGAATTCAATAATCTGATTCATAGTATCCCTTTCAATTATTTCTGAAAGCTATAATACGAAAATATTATTGGAGCGCAATAATCTAAATAAAAAAGGCGAGGTTATAAACCTCGCCTTGAGTTTGTTACTATTTGGAAATAGTTATCGGGCTATAAATGAATAGTTACGTTTTGAACCCTGAGCAGCTTCGATCTGGCGGATAACTTCTTTGTAATGAGCTTTAGTCATGTCATTGATTGCTGATGACCTGACCGCATTTTTAGCTGCAGCTAAAAGAACATCAAGGTCGTTAGCGGCAAGAGTCAAAGCGTCATGAGGAAATGCTATTGTGTTACTCAAATAGATTGAAGTGATTCTATTTAAGTGGCTCAACTGAAGCTGTCTGCGATATGAATTTACGTTTGACGGCTTCGTGATTTCAGACCAGATTGAACGGCGTACATCACGGAACATATCATACATTGTGTACCGTTCTTCATCCGGAGCAACACGTTCCTGGTTGTTCAGTAAACGGCCAAGGATATAGCGGCTGTATAATCTGGAAAGCACCTGATTCTGAATATTTAAAGCTGAGGCATGGATTGGATAATCTACCTGAGGAGTTGAATAGAGTGACCATGCAAAATCCGGGTATCTTGTCGGCTGCAGTTTGTTCCAGAGGTTGGCTGGAAGATCAAATGCATCCGGAGCAAAGATATAATCATTTATAAACGTAATAGCACGTTTCTGTTCAGCAGCTGAAACCGGGTCAAAAGGAAGATCTCCATCGCCGACATGGTCGCGATTATGCTCGATACCGCCTACAAATTTAGCAGCAAAACGGGCAGATTCAATATAGGATCTCCAGCCATAATTAAAGACTTGCAGAAGCTTGTTGTAATTCTGACCTTCAGTTTCGAATTTTTCAACTCCGTTTGCCCAGAGTTCTTTTGTTAATGTGATTTTATGTTCACAGTAAGCGATTGGGTCGCTGCCGAGATCAAAAAGATTTACATATGGATCAATCGATTTAGGTGAAGAACCGAATGCATCTTCATCCGTTGAGTACACATGTCCCGGTTCAACACTTTTTGCTAAAATAGCATCAAGTACTTCACGTTCGTTTTGATTTTCAGCAATTTCAGTGTAACCATATTCAATCACCCAGTCATCGTATGGACCCGGGACGGACATATAGAACTCACCCTGAGGCTGTCCTAATGGAGCAAGGTTTGGAGGACCGTAGTCCATTACAGTTCCGGTGATACCATGTTTTTTGGTGAATTCACGGTCCTGAAGTTGCTCCAGAGTATAAATTGTAGAAGCTTTGAAGTTATGTCTGAAACCAAGAGTGTGACCGACTTCATGGGCTACAAGTTCTGTTAAGTATGAATCAATATATTCTTTTGTTAAAGAATCTTTATCCACAAGAGTGTTCACAGCAGTAATAGCATAGTTTAAACCAAATGCTGCTTCCTGTGCAGAAAGAGAACCGTATTCACAAAGGTATTCATGATTATGTTTTTTCATCTCTGCAAGCGGGTCTTCTTTAACAATCTCTGAACCGTCAAAATTCAACGGGTTGATAAATTTCTCAGCAGTGTTAAACATAAAACGGAGGAAATCTGAAGAGACACGAATATCGGCATCATATAATTCGCCGGTAAATGGATTTGCACGGCTCGGCCCTACAGCATAACCGCCACCGGGGATGACAATCCAACGTACCGTGTTGTAGCGGACATCAGCTGGGTCCCAGCTTGCGGTATCAGGCATTATTTTTGCCTGAATTGCATTTTTAAAACCGATTTTTTCGAATGACATATTCCAGAATTCGATTCCACGGGCGATTGCATCACGATATTCTAGCGGAGTTGTATTTTCTATCCAGTAGATAACCGGTTCAACAGGTTCAGATACTGCTGCTGAAGGATCTTTTTTCTGCAGATTCCAGCGGTTGATATATCTGACATAAGGATCTTCTTCGTCAAGATTTGTATAATCCTGATACATGCTCAGAAAATATCCAACTCTGTCATCAGCTACGCGAGGTGTAAACCCTTCTGAGTTTTTAATTGTAGAAAGAGAGTAATGATATACATGGTACATGCTGTAAGGATTCTGTACCGTTGCACCAGAAAGTGGGCGGGAAGATTGATAATGCAGGTGAACATCAATTTCTGTATTTAATGGAAATGATTTTACTTCACCAAAATATGAATTCTTTTTATCGAACCGGATCCCGAGTTTTGCTGCCTGACCAAGGAAATAGCTCAGGTTTTGAGCATCATTGACAAACAGATCAGCGAGGTCGATAAGAATAGCTCCGGTCGAATCGTGTGGAGCTGATTTAATATCGGTCGATGCATATAAACCGTCTGAAATCCCATGCTCAACAGCTTTTGCCATCGGTGATGATTCATCGGCACGAATACGAAGATTTTTTTCCATCATCATAATGACTTTACCTACCTGCTTAAAGTAGAATGGAAAACTACCTGACATCGCACCGTTATCAAAATATGCACCTTCAGCTTTGGAGCGGGTTTCGTTACAAAGATAGATTTCACCGAACTGTTCCGGTTTAACTGCCATAAGCATTGTGTTTTTTACAGTATCCCGATACAAAGTGAACAGGCCTTCGATTTCAACCATATCCTTAATGACTTCATTGTACGGTTTGTCGTCACTTTTTTTCTTTTTCGGTTTTTTACTTCCTTCAGAGCTTCCCTCTTGGCCATAGACCTGACGTCCTACTTTTGCTTCAGAT